>CAYRFY010000269.1:0-10170 GCA_964423635.1 uncultured Armatimonadia bacterium
GGGGACAGCGCCAAACACATACTGCGCGGCGTCGGCGGCTCTCCCGACCGGACGGGCTCAAGCTCGGCAGGTGTCTGGCGTCGTCCGGGT
This sequence comes from uncultured Armatimonadia bacterium, assembly GCA_964423635.1. Lineage (GTDB taxonomy): Bacteria > Armatimonadota > Zipacnadia > Zipacnadales > JABUFB01 > CAYRFY01. The sequence goes on from CAYRFY010000269.1 coordinate 91, forward strand.
GCCCTCCGCTGACTGTTGTGCCGCGTACCATTTGGCCCCGCCGGGCAAGAGCCACCGGGACCGCGCGATACAGGGCGCACGACGAGCCCCCGCCGACGGAGGGCGCGAGACACATACCAAGCTCGAGCTTGCGCCGCTTGTGCGAAGGACCTCGTCATATCTTGGGGGATTGTTGGAGCTGCTCCCCTGGGGAGCGGACGCTCTGACGACGGCACTTCCATGCGAACGCGGGCTCTGCATCCAGGCCTGTGGCACAGTGGAAACAGGGACCTCGGGGCTGCGCGGCATGCCGTTGCGGCGCGGCCCCGGGCGCAGGGGCGACATGGCCCGGCACGAGCGCTCTCAGCGTTCCGGGCCCTGCGCCCGGCGCTCAGTCCCTGGGTACCCGACCTTCTCTATCCCCCACTCTCTCGGCCAGTTCCTTCAGCCGCGCCTGAGAGTGCTCAAACAGCATGCGATAGGAAGTGCAGAAGTAGTTAGGCCTCCCGGCGTCCGGTGCCGCTTCCGGCCGGTGGCGCTGGCAGCCGCCGTAGCAGAGCCCGAACCAGGGGCACCTTCGACATTCCTCGCCACATGCGCCGCTCTTGGCCTCCCTGAAGGCCTGGAACTTAGGCGACAGAGCGATATCCGCAAGCGGCGTCTCCATCAGATTGCCCAGTAGCCATTGGGGCTCCACGAAGAAGTCGCACGGGTACACATCGCCGTTGTGCTCGACGAGCAGATAGTCCCCGCACTGGGCGCGGAAGATGCAGGTGGGTGCAGGGGCGCCGGTGTAGGCGGCAAGCAGGTCGTTGAAGGTGCGGCAGTAGACCGAAGGGACTTCTTCCTCTGCCCAGCGGTCAAAGGCCTCGCACATGAACTTCCCGTACTGCTCGGGGGTGCAGGAGAAGGGGGCCGGCCGGTCCGTACCCGGCTCGAACTCGACGCAGGGGATGAACTGCAGGTAGCGCAAATTGTGGGCCATGAAGAAGTCCCAGATCTCGTGGGCCCTGCCGGCCGAATGGGCGGTGACCATGCACAGGATGTTGAATTCCACGCCATTTCGCTCCAGCGTGGCGGCCGCCCGCATCACCTGCTCGAAGCTGCCCCTCCCCCGGGCGTCGTGGCGATAGTGGTTGTGAATCTCCTCGGGGCCGTCGAGGCTGAGGCCCACGAGGAAGTTGTACCGCGCAAACAGCCGGGCCCACTCGTCGTCGATCAGCACCCCATTGGTCTGGAATCCATTGGCAATGGCCTGTCCCGGGCGGGCCTTCTGCGCCTGCACGGCGACGACGCGGCGGAAGAAGTCCACTCCCAGGGTGGTGGGCTCCCCGCCCTGCCAGCCGAAAGAGGGGTTGGGGCCGGCCATCTGCATATAGTCGCCGATGAGTCGATGCAGAACCTCTCGCGGCATGGCATGGCGCTTGCTTTGCGGGTACAGCTCTCGCTTCGGCAGGTAGAAGCAGTACTCGCAGCGCAGATTGCAGTCGGCGGAAGCGGCCTTCACGAGGAGGCCCAGGCGTTGGAGGTATTCCTGTTGCTCGGGTGTCATGCCGGAGGAATTCCACATTGGGGGCCGGGCGCCCTCCGCTGCGCAGGACCACCGCGCAGAGTGACGGGTTACGGAGGAACACGAGGCGCCGAAGGCGAAGAATGTAAAGAGGAGGTAATGGAGGGTTGGGATGGGAGAGGTGGTCTCCGGTGCCGGCACTACGGAGTGGTTGCCCGTCTCGACGATAGCCCCGGAGGCATCATCGTCGCGGCGCCGGCTCGTTACGGATTGCGTCCCGCCGTTCTCTCCACGCCCCGCTTCCTCGCGGTTTCGCCTTTCCTATGAGCCAGTCTGTGCGCCCACAGAGCCGGCCCGCCCTCTACATTGCGGGTGCCGGGGCCGAGAGCGTAATAGGATGCTTGACTCCGCGGCGCCCTGTGCTATAATTCGCCTCATGGGGCGACCGGGTTTGCCGGCGCCCTGTGTTGCGTTTTTACGGCCTATCGGGCCACATCGCTTAGCCGCAGTTGGTGAACTGGGGCGAACCCTAGTGGGAGGTGGGTGTATTGGCAGACCTAAATCTTGTTGCGCTGACGGGCTTCGCAACACGGGATGCCACCCTGCGCCAAAAGTCATCGGGACAAGTGAAGGCGGAGTTCAGTTTCGAGGTTGATCGCCCCTTCTACCGTGCCACCGGAGAACCGGTCTCCGACCTGTTCCTCGTCGACGTGTGGGAAGAGCTTGGGCGGTGGGCTGTCGACAACATCCGGGAGGGCACGCGCCTCCTCGTTGTCGGGACCCTCAACAAGGAAAGCTACAGCACCCGCGGCGGTCGCGAGCATCTCACGATCGTCAAGGCCAAGTACATCCGTCCTCTGGATGAAGGCCTGCTGGACGGGGAGGTCGATGTCGAGGAAATGAAGCGCGACTGCTGGGAGCGTGGCATGCTGCTCACCACGGTCGAGCTTCTGGAAGGCGCACTGCGCAATGGGGATGGAGCGTCCGAGGAGGAGTACGGTAGCGATACCGACTTCTGATCTCATCGATACCCGGCATCCTGACGGCCGCCACTCTTCGGAGTAGGCGGCCGTTGCGTTTTGCGGTACAATGGCGACGGGGGAACAGGAGGCAGGGGGCAAAGGCAGGGGCACAGGGAACGACTGACGGCAATGACAGACGGCGAGGGGGCCTCCCCACCAGGGCGGCAGGCATCGTCTCCACCCTCTCTTCGGCCTTCACCTCAGGGATTCATCGCGCCGTCACCTCAGGCATTGACTACGCAATGACCTCACACGATTCGGCCGCTGTAGTCTACTGCGTCTTCAACACCGCGGGTCTGCGCGGGCGCGTGCTGGAGGCGTTTCGTCCCGATCGAGCGCCCTGCGAATGGTCGCTGCCCCGTCGCAGTGCCGAGACGAAAGTGACCGAGGCGCTCAGGGACTTCGTGGGCTACTGCGGCGATGCCCCTCTGGTCACGCTGGATGCCGAGACGATCTCCGAGCTGCTCAGCCGCCCGGAGATGCTGGCCCTCGCCGCCCCGCAACTGCGGTCCATGCGTGACCTGCGTCTGCTGGCGCGGATCTTCCTCCCACTTGAGGAAGGGTGGGGCGGACGGTCGCGAAGCCGGCGCAGGAGCGAGGCGGGCCTGTCGGCGAGCATCGAGGAGATGCAGAAGCTCTATGCCCGGGTGATCGAGGCCGTTGGGGAGGCTCCGGAGGAACTCCTGGCGGTGTTGCAGGCTTTGCTCTCCGAACACCCGAGCTTCTCCTGGTTGCCATGGCCCTCGGAGCGGGCCGATGCCACCGCGGTGCTGCAGATCTCCGCCGCTCTACCCGGCAAGCCCCCGGGACGCAACAGGGAAGGCAGCGCCGAGCACGTGCGCGGCGATCTAGTCGACGTGTCCCGGGACATCCTCTCCCCCACCGGAGCCGTGGCCAAGCTGCTGCCGGGCTATGAGCACCGTGAGGGCCAGGTGCAGATGGCGGTGGAGGTGGCCCGGGCCCTGCGAGACGAGCAGTTCCTCCTCGTGGAGGCCGGCACAGGTGTGGGCAAGTCCCTGGCGTACCTGGTGCCGGCGATTCTGTGGGCCCGTGAACAGGGGGAGCCCGTCGTGGTCTCCACCAACACCAAGAACCTCCAGGAACAGCTCATCGAGAAGGACCTGCCTCTGCTGCGCGAAGCGCTCCCGGTGAGCTTCGAGGCCGCGCTACTCAAGGGGCGCGGCAACTACCCCTGCGTGCGGGCCCTGATCACACAGATGGTGGATGCCACCCAGTCGCTGTTTCGGGACGCGTGCCTGGCCGCCGGATTCCTGTGCTCGTGGCTGGTGAAATCCTACACGGGCGACCTGGAGGAGATCCCCGCTTCGGCCTACGAGGAGCTACCGGAGTTGACGTCGCTGGTGTCGCGGGTACGCTCTCAGGGGGAGGCCTGTCTGGGGCAGGTTTGCTCGCACAACGGCAAGTGTCCGGTGGAGCGGGCCCGAGGCTTCGCGCGCCGGGCGGATGTAGTGGTGGCCAATCACGCCCTGACCTTCGCGGACTCGCGGGCGGCGGTGCTGCCCACGTACAGTCGCCTGATCTTCGATGAGGCCCAGAACGTTGAGACCGTGGCCACCGACGGCCTGAGCCTGGAGTGCTCCGCGTACGGGTTCAATCAACTGGCCCGGGCGCTGAGCGGCGACCCCTCGAGCTTCGCGGGACTCATGGCGCGGCGCCTGGACGAGCTGGGCGACGGGCCGGGGGTGTCCGCAGCCAGAGACACCCTGGAGCAGTTGCCGACGCTCGTGGATGAGCTATTGGGTGTCGTGGATGCCTTCGGCGACGCCGTGGGGGAGTTCTGCCGCAATGCCAGCAGGGATCGCCGCGGCGATGGCGAGCGCGCCTCGGTGCGCCTGACGGAGGCCGCGCGCCGCCAGCCGGGCTGGGACGAGTGCGCCGCCCTGGGCGCCGCCGCGGTGGACAAGGCCCAGGAGGTCAGGAGACTCGTCTCGCTGTTTGTGGCCGGACTGGCCGAGATCGATAAGAGCGCGCGCCCGGGCAGTGAGGGCATGGATGCCGACGCCCAGGCCATGCTGTCGCGGGTCGAGGGTGCCATCGAGGCACTGGCCACCGTCATGGACCCCGGCGAGGACAATGCCCGGTACGTTACATGGGCCGAGGTGTCCTCCCGCGGCCGCCGGGGGCCGTCCTGGAAGCTGCAGGCCGCCCCGGTGGACGTGGGGCCCGTCCTGGACGAGGCGGTCTATCGCGAGAAGGCCTCGATTATCTTCGCCTCCGCCACCATGACGCTGGAAGGCGATTTCCGCTACTTCAGGCAGCGCCTGGGCCTCGACACCCAGCACGAGCGTCTGGTGGAGGCCAAGGTGCCGTCGCCCTTCAAGCTCACCGAGCAGTTGCTCCTTTGCGTGCCCACCGACATGCCCGACCCGTCGGACTGGGGATACAATGACGCCTCGATCGATGCCCTGCGGGAGATCTGCCGGGTGGCCGACGGCGGGACGCTGGCGCTATTCACCGCCCGCAGCCGGATGCAGAAGGCCTTCGAGGCTCTGGAAGACGATCTGGAGGAGATGGGCCTGAACCCCATCTGCCAGGACGTCTCGGGGCCGCGGACGCAGCTTCTCGACGAGCTGCGCGGCGACCCGAGCACGGTGCTGTTTGGCCTCAAGAGTTTCTGGGAGGGTGTGGACGTTCCCGGCCGCGCGCTGCGCTGCGTGGTGATCTGCAAGCTGCCCTTTGCCGTGCCCTCGGACCCGATCGTCGAGGCGCGCCAGGAGGACGCCGCCCGCAAGGGCCTCAACCCCATGCAGGACTACTACATTCCCGACGCCATCATGGCCTTCAAGCAGGGCTTCGGGCGGCTGATCCGCACCAGTAGCGACACCGGCGTGGTCTACGTGCTGGATAGGAGAATCCTCACCAAGCCCTATGGGCTCAGGTTCTTCCGCTCGATCCAGCGCTGCGCCCTGACCCGGGAGCCGCTGGAGCAGTGCCTGGAGCAGACGAAGGCGTGGCTGGCGAGACCGCTGGAGCCGGCGCAGGAGGGGCAAGAGGAGGCCTGAGGACGCCGGGACTGAGGAAACGGCCCGGTTCACGCGGCTGTGGCGCCTCTCGCCCCAAAGAGGCAAGACAACCGGCCGTCTCTCGCTGCCGGGCGGCGACGGAAGCGGACGAGACCGGAGAACCTACCGATTGCGGTGATTTGCCATGGATATCGGCGTCAAGGACGATCGCTGGTGCTTCGCTTGCGGAAGCAAGAACCCATCCGGACTGCGGCTGTCCGACATCCACCTCGAGGGCGAGGAATGTGTGTGCAGCTTCATCCCCGGACGGGTGCATCAGGGCTGGTCCAAGATCATGCACGGCGGCATCACCGCCACGCTGCTGGACGAGATCATGACCCATGCCCTCTACCGCCGGGGCTATGACGCGGTCACCGCCGAGCTCAACATCCGCCTCAAGGAGAAGGTCCCGGTGGACGCGCCGCTGCGGGTGCGGGGCAGGATCATCAGGCAGCGCCGCAGCTTCGCCGAGACCGAGGGCGAGTTATCGCTGGGGGACGGGACCATCGCCGCCACGGCGACGGCCAAGTTCTTCGTGGAGCGTCGCGGCCCCGACCGGCCCGGCGGGCATATCACGCTGGCCGCGAGAGAAGCCGTGATCTTCGATCTGTTTGGCACCCTCGTCCCCTGCTTCGACCGGCAGGCCTACGAGGACGTGGTGCGCCGGATGGGACAGGTCGTCGGCGTCGATGGGGAGCGGTTCTATACGCTGTTTCGTCAGGATGCCCCCCGGCGTACCACGGGGGAGTGGAACGACCTCGAGGGCAATGTCGCCGACATTGTCCGCCGTACCGGGATGGAGCCGGACGCGGAGAAGGTCGCAAAGGCCGTGGGACTGCGCGTGGAGTATTCGCGCGAGCACCTGATGAACCCGCACCCCGACGCCCTCGAGACCCTCAAGGCGCTCAAGGAGGCCAACCGGCCGGTGGAGCTCATCAGCGACTGCAGCCCGGAGGCGCCACTGTTGTGGCACGAGACGCCCCTGGCGGAGTATCTCCCTGAGCCCGTCTTGTCCTGCTCCGTGGGTCTGCGGAAGCCGGACCCCGCCATCTATGCCCTGGCCCTCAGCCGGATGGGCGTGGAGGCCAACCGCACGGTGTACGTCGGCGATGGCGACAGCCGGGAGCTGCCGGGCGCGGCGGCGGTGGGCCTGTGCCCGATCCTGGTGGACCGGGGTGCAGAGAGCGCCTTCATGGCCGATTTCAGCGCCGAGGCCGGGATCATCGTCCGCGACCTGACCCAGATACTGCCCCTGATCGGGGTGCGCTAGAGCCCAATGATCTTCGACTCTCTGTCTCTCTGTCGCATCGCCGCCGACCTCCGGCGCTCCGCCATAGGTGCCCGGGTGGATCGTGTGTTTCAGCCCTCGCGGGAGGAACTGGTGCTTGACCTGCGCCGCAAGATGCCGCGGCCGCAGATCATGCTCTCGTGGTCGGCGGAATTCGGCCGTGCCCACCTGGCCGCCGGCGCACAGCCGCGGCCGGGCGCGAACATGCCCATCGCCGATGTGCTGCGCAAACACCTGCGCGGCGCCACCGTAGTGGGCTGCGAGCAGATCAACTTCGACCGCATTTTGCACATCACCTTCGCCAACTGTGTGGGCCTCGGGCCACAGTCGCGAGCCACCCTGGTGGCCGAGATCATGGGCCGCCACGCGAACTTAGTCCTCCTGGACGAGGATGAGACCATCATCGCCTGCGCCAAGCACGTGCCGGCCAGGGTCAACCGCTATCGCGAAGTGCTCCCCAATATCCAGTATGTCCCCCCACCGTCCTTCGAACGCGTGCAGCCCCGGGATGTCACCCCCGAGGGCCTGCGCAGGGCCGCGGAGTGCCTGGATGCGCCGGTGCGCGAGGTGCTGCACAAGACACTCATGGGGGCCAGCGACCTGTTCCTGGACGAGACCCTCTACCGCGCGGGGGAAGTGGAAGACGGCGGGACGGCCAAGGGCGGAGGCGATAGCAGCGCTGTCGGGCTTCAAGACCCCGGCTACGCGACGGCGGTAGTGGCGGCTATGCACGGACTCATCGCCGAGGCGGAGGCGGAAGGGGCAGGGCACCTGTATGTGCCGAGGAAATCCAGCGGCCGGCGGCCTTTCGCCTACCCGGTTGCCCTGTGCACCCATGAAGGCGTGCCCTGCGAGCCCGCCCCGGACCTGAGCGCCGCCACGGAAGCCGCCGTCCTCCGGCTACAGCTCGAGCGCGACATGACCGGGCGCCGGGAGCGCCTGCGGGGCTTCACCCGCCGGGCGCTGAAGAAGGCCAGCGGTCGGGAGAACGAGCGTCGCCGGGCACTGCAAGAGGCGGAGGGCGCCGAGGCGCTCAAACGGAAGGGCGAGCTGATCATCGCCAACCTGTGGGCCATAAAGCCGGGGGCCTCCGAGGTGACCGTCCTGGATTACTTCGACCCCGAGCAGCGGCAGGTCACGATTGCACTGGACGAGAACTACTCGGCTCAGGAGAATGCCCAGGCCTGGTTCGACCGCACCAAGCGCTACCGGCGCGTTCAGGAGCGTGTGCCCGCCCTCCTGCAGGAGGCGCGAGTGGAGCGAGAGTACCTGGAGGGCATCCTGGCGCAAATCGACAACGCCGACACGCCCGAGGACCTCGATCAGCTCGAGGTGGAGCTGGACCGCCGCGGGCACATCGGGCAGCAGTCCAAGCGCAGGAAGAAGCCGCCGTCGCTGGGGCAGGTAGAGCCCAGGAGATACCAGTCTCCCGAGGGCTTCGCCGTGCTGTGCGGCAAGACGGGTCCGCAAAACGATGCGCTCCTGCGCCTGGCCAACGGCGATGACCTGTGGCTGCACGTCAAGGCCGGGCCGGGCGCCCATGTGCTGATCCGCACCGGTGGCCGGCCGGACTCGGTGCCCGAGAGCACCCTGCTGTATGCGGCCGCCATTGCGGCCGCCAATAGCCGACAGCGTTCGGACTCACGGGTGGATGTGAACTACACTCAGGCCAAGCATGTGCGCAAGCCTCCCGGAGCGCCACCGGGCTTCGTGACGTATACCGACTTCTCGACAGTCACGGTGACACCGGCCGAGGCGTAGAGGCGCCGGGACGACAGCCGGGCCGACGGCCAACGGCCTGCGGGCCTGGAGATCCGCAGGCGCGGGAACGGCCTGTGGCGACACGTCGTGATGGAGGACCGCTGACGATGGACCACGAGGGCTACCGGATCGGCGATCACAGGGATGTCGACGATCTTCCCCAGCAGCTTGCGGCGCTGAGCAATGCCGCCTTCAGCCAGTATGAGGGCGCCATGCCTGTTGACGCCGCGTTCATCTCCTGGTACCTGCGGCGCCCCGGCTGCCGACCCGAGCTTTGCCCGGTGGCGCTTGAGGGGAACAGGCTGGCAAGCAATGTGCTGGTGGCCATCGAGCACCTGCAACTGGGCGGGCAGGTGCTGCCGTGCGGGATCATCGACACCGTCGCCACCTTGCCCGAGCACCGCCGGCATGGCCTGGCAAGGGTGCTGATGGAGAGCGCGCACGAGCTGATGCGACAGGCCGGCGCCGAGGCGGCGGTGCTGTACACCAACCCCGATGACCACCCGTACCGTTTCTACCGGCGCCTGGGATACGAGACGCGGGCCATCGGCGCGGCCCTGCTGGGTCCGCGGCCGGCCCACACGCAGCCCGCCCAGGCGGCCACCGCCGCGGAGGCCGCAGCCATCCGCACGCTACTGGACCGGTCCTACGCGCAGTACGAGGGCTACGCGCCTATGACCGATGAGCTTTGGGACTGGCACCGTCTCAACCGGCCGGGCGACATGCCCGTGCACCTGCGGGTATTGCGTGACGACGGCGACAAGGTAGTGGGCACGGCGGCCTTCGCCGAGGCCGAGACACTGGTGGGCGGGGAGCGGGTGCCTGTGGCGGTTGCCAGCGATCTGGCCCGTGATTCGGGGGCGAGCCTGCAACGGCTTCTGGCCGCGGCGCCCAGTGAGCGGATCATGACGCTGCTGGACGAGCAATCCCCCCTGTACGCTGAGCTCGTTGAGTTGGGCTTTGAGCCCGCCGTGCGCGAGACGGCGATGGTGCTGCCCTTCTCGGAGCGGGCGGCGGCGGCGCTGGGGCACCGCAGTGGACCGTGGTACATCATGATCGAGTCTGTCGTCGGAGTCTGAGCGCAGGCATGAGCAAGCGAGTGCGGGACCGCCGGGAACTGGGGTTCTTCGACCACCTGGATGAGCTGCGGGCGCGGATCATCCGCGCGGTGGTATACGTGACCGTGGGCGGCGTGCTGGGATGGACCCAGCGGGAGTGGCTGCTGGCCATTCTGCGGCGACCGGCGGACCTCGGCGCCAGGGCGGTGGGCATTGAGCACCTGCCTTTCCGGGTCTTCGAGCCGGCCGAGGGCTTCATGATCGCGATCCAGGTGGCCCTGGTGGCCGGCCTCGTCCTGGCGGCACCCCTGATCTTCTGGGAGATCTGGCGCTTCATCGAGCCGGCCTTGGAAGACCACGAGCGCCGCTACGTGGTGCTGATCCTTCCCGCCGCCGTCGTGCTGTTTCTCGGTGGCATCGCTTTTTGCTACGCGGCCTC
>CAYRFY010000270.1:0-6837 GCA_964423635.1 uncultured Armatimonadia bacterium
GGTGACGTGAATCGGCGCCTGCCCGGAACCTGCATAATCTGAGTTCTGAAGGCGCAACCGGAGGTAGCACTATGCATCCATTCAACGGCCTGGGTATGAGCCTGGGCAAGCTGTCACGGCTATCGACGGCACAGACGCGCTCCATCAGCGCCGAGAACCCGACAGGGGAGAAGGGCAAGGGCGGCATGGCTCCGGCGGACCCCAACGGGCCGGCGCGCGAGCTGGGCGTGGGGTTCAAGTGCCGTCCCTGCATCACCCTGGCTCCCGGCGAGACGGCGACCCTCGCGGATATTCCCGGCAGCGGCGCGCTCCAGAGCATGTGGTTTGGCGGCTATGTGGGGCGGGACTTCATCCTGCGGATATACTGGGATGGCCAGGAACAGCCCTCGGTGCAGTGCCCCCTGAGCGACTTCTTCTGCGTCCACTGGGCCAAGCACGGCGATGGCGGCACCCGGGGGCCGTGGGTGCCGGTGAACTCGCTGCCGGTGGCTGTCAACCCTAATCGGGGCCTGAACTGCTTCTGGGAGATGCCCTTCCGCTCGCGGTGCCTCATCACTCTCGAGAACCTGAGCCCCGTGGCGGCCCAGCCGTGCTTCTACCAGATCAACTACACACTGACGGAAGTCCCCGATGACTGCGCTTACTTCCACGCTCAGTTCCGACGCACCAATCCGCCGGCGTACATGGCGCCCTACACCATTGTCGACGGCATCCGGGGCCGGGGGCACTATGTGGGCACCTCGATGGGAGTGGGTGTCAATAGCTGCGGCTGGTGGGGAGAGGGGGAGATCAAGTTCTACCTGGACGGCGACGGCGATCACCCCACAATCTGCGGCACAGGAACCGAGGACTACTTCGGGGGCTCCTACAACTGGGACGTGGACGGGCAGTATACCCCGTACAGCACGGCGTTTCTTGGCATGCACCAGGTGATACGCCCCGACGGGCTGTACAACTCCCAGCACCGCCATTCCATGTACCGCTGGCATGTGATGGATCCGGTGAGGTTCGAGACCGACCTGCGGGTGGACCTGCAGGTGCTGGGCTGGCGGAGCGAGGGCCGTTTCCACCCGGGCCAACACGACATGTGCTCGGTGGCCTACTGGTACCAGACCCTCCCGGCGGCTCCGTTTCCGGCCCTGCCGGACAGAGATGGTCTGGAGGTCGTCTGAGGCGTAGTCACGCGTGGGGCAGTGCCGTCTGACGGCGCTGCCCCGCGACCCGACAGGCGTTCATTCCCCCACCGTCCGCCGCCCCTCAAAGTCTCGCGGTGTTCAGCCTCCAACCCTCGCCCGCGCCCACTCCCTTGCGGCCTCGCGCTTCTGCGGGTCACCGGGGACCTTCACGACGTCGCGCACGAGCCGGTCCAGCTCGGCCAGACCGGCCTCGTCACCGGCCTCCTGCAGGGAGCGCTTCGCCATGGCCAGGATGTTGTAGTCCTGCCAACCGCGACGCCAGGCCTCCCAGCGCCGCGAGGGCACGATTCCGCCCTGGATCGGGTAGACTAAGGAGGTGTCATACGTCTTGGAAAAGGCCGCCCGGTACCAGGGGTCTCCGTAGTACTGCTGGGCCCAGTAGCACACTCCGGTGATGGCCTCCTGATAGGCCCACCAGAACTTGCTCAGATAATGCCCCGTGGGGTCCTGGGCCTTATCGTTGCCGCCCTCGGAGTAGAAGTAGACCCAGTGCGGCTTGCCGCCCTCACGCAATAGCTGGAAGAACGGCTCGTGGTCTTTGGCCAGGTGGTACTTGAAGTGGGGTACCCATACGTCGGTGAGCGCGTCCATCTTGCGCGCGGTCTGAAGGTCCGTGGTGCTGCAGTCGATGATGACCCGGACCTCCGGGTCGACGGCTTTGATCCAGGCGGCCAGGGTCTGGCAGTCCTCGCCCACCGATTCGTCGTAGGGGTTGACCAGCAGGCTGTCGTGCGTGAGCCCCTGCGCCCACAGGTGGTCGAGGAGCAGGCGAAGCCAGGTCTTGAAGGCCTTCTCGTACTCCGGGGTCCCCCATCGCAGGCCGAACAGATCGCGGCGCACGCTGCCCTTCTCGAAGATGTCGATGGTCAGGTAGTACAGAGGAAAACGGCCGCTCGCGGCGCTCAGGAGCCGGTCTACCCTGGTGAAGTCCAGGGGCTCTGAGAGCGAGCCGTCCGCGTTGGCCTTCACCCGCGGGGTGTGGCGCAGGCCGTGGATCGTGCACACGTCGATGCCGTGCTCGGCCAGGTCCTGGAGATGGGTCGCCAGCCACTGCGGGTCGTCCGAGACCGGCGGGAGCGCGATGTTCCACGTGAAGCAGTGCACTTCAGAGGACGCTGTCAGGCTCGGACCACGGACGTCAACACTCACCGGCAGTCGGACGGGCTCCCCCGCGGTGCCATCGATCGGCTCGAAGCACACGTGCCCCGTGGACTGAAGCGGCTGCTCCGGGGCCCCGAGTGAGAGCCACACCTGACTGCTACAGCCGGGCGGAATAGTCACGGTGCCGGCGGGAATGGGCGCGATGGCGTCGTACACGGGCCGCCCGTCGCCGGCGGCAACGGGGGTGGCCAAAGACCAGCGCGTGGCCAGTCCGGGCAGGCCGAAGTCCAGGTACCCGCCGTCGGCCGCCGGGCCCTTGAGGGCCATGCAGCGCAGCGTGATGGGTCTGTCGGTGAGGTTGCCCAGGTTCCAGGCCAGGTCCACCCATTCCTCGCCGAGCATGCTCACCGCCCGCGGAGACGCCTCGGAAACACACTCGGAGATGTCTCCGGAGAACGGCTCATAGGGTAGAGCATCGGAGATCACGAAGGACTTGCCGGCGAGCCTTCCCGACTTCAAACGCAACTGACGCAACTGCAGCTCGAGCGCATCGACGGTGGCCGCAAGCTCGCCGAAGGTTGCCTCCGCCTGATCCTCGGAAGCGCTTTGCAGGCGCTCACGCAGGGCGCCGGTTCTCCCGCGCCACGCTTCCACCTCAGCGGCAATCCCCTCGGGCCACTCGCCCTGCTCCCCGGCCTGAAGTACCCCTACACGTGACAGCAGGTGCTCTTTGGCCGAGCCGAACACGATCAGGCCGAAGCGGCCCGGCGCGGCGAAGGCCCCGAAGGTCGGTTGCCAGGCGCTGAGCTCGGGCTCGGCCTTCCGCTCGCGGCAGAGGTTCCCGGTCCATGCCTGACCCTCCCGTGGGGAAACTACGCCCAGGGACGAGAAGGGCAACGCGATCTCCACGGACCAGGAGTCCGCAGCCCTGCCCACGGCGCTCTGCCAGCCCGGATTGTAGCCGTACGTGTCGGCCCCGAGGGCGTCGAAGCGCTGGTTTACGATGTCCACAATCAGGTGCACGAAGCTCACGCGGTCGCCGGCCGTGTCCAGGAAGATCTCAACACACTCGTTGTTCCACAGGGACGCATCATGCTTGCCGAAGTCGGTCGCTGCGACCTTTTCCATCGCGGGCTCAGCACATACGAAGGCGAGATACAGGTTCTCTGTATCGTAGCCCACGTGACAGTGCGTGCCGGCGCTGGCCGGCCCACCGGCGTTGCTCTCGCGGAACTGCGGGACGCGGGCGGCCTGCACCCACTCTGCCTCGTCCACGGAGCCGTCCAAACTCGGGGCCGACATCCTGCTCACCACCAGCGGCTTTGCCGCCTCCTCCGCCGCGCGCCCCTGGACTGTGACTTTCCAGGAGAACCTCTGGCCCGATGGCTTGCCCTCGGGATCGACGATCGAGGCGTACTGCCAGCCTTTGTCCGGAACGTTGCGGGCCAGCGACAGGGCGATCACGGCGTCACCGGCCGTCATGTCCAGGGGAACCTCGAGGGTCCAGGCGATGCTGCAGACGTCGCCGGCCGCCTGCTCGTTGGGCAGGTGCCAGGGGGTGGCATGGTCCCTGTCGACACGCACCGCACGGCCGCCCGGCACGGAGGACGCGAAGTCCAGCACCGGAACCGTGTACAGCGGGGCACCGGGCTCCACGACGCGCCACGCGAGATTGATGACCACGCGCTCGCCGGGAGTCACCTGGGCGGGCAGATCGTGGGATACGAGCTGAAACGTGCCCCGGGTCTCCTGGGCCAGGGCGCTCGGGGCAACCAGCGCAAGCAGCGCGGCGACAAGCGACCGGCTCGGGATGCTCGCGATTGTCTGCTTCATTGGGGAACGCTCCTGTCCCGCGCGCGTTCCGGCGCTACGGCGTGTTTGCCGGTCGAGTTTCCCTGTGAGCCGCACGCCGGCGGCACGGATGACGCCTCATCCCCGTGGCATCTCCCTCGTCCCGCCCTGCGGGAAGTGCTCAGGATAGGGGTAAACGGCTAACGGCACTGATGAGGCCTCACTCCCGGCCCGTCTCCTTCGCGGTACGGCTGCTCAGGAGAGGGGAGAACGGCCAACGCCAATGGCGGCGCCCTCCATCCCCGTCAGGGGCGACACAAGGGGAGCCATGGGCGCAAAGCCCGTGGAGCTATCAGGCTTGACGGCTCACACCGCCTCGCAGAGCAGCAGCTCCGAGCTCAGAGCTCCCTCAATCCGCACCGTCAACCCCTGCTTCATCAGCGTGAAGCCGTCCACTTCGCACGACTGGCCGCTGTTGTCGAAGGTCACCCTGTACCTGCGCGATACATCGAGGCCGCGGAGGCGCAGGAGGTACTCCGGTTCCGTGGCCGCCGAGAGCTGGAACAGGCCGCAGATGGCCTTCGTCCGGTCCTCGGAAGCCAGCTCCAGCACGCCCCAGCCCTGGGGCTCGGGGCCCGGCACGCAGGGGGTGTGGTGGTACACGCGGCCGGTGCTCATGAAGGGGCGGACGAAATCCTTGTACAGACCGACCCAGTGCTTCATGCGGGCCAGCATGTGCGGGTTCCACTCCGCGCCTAGGGGCTTGGGGAACCCGATGGTGGGGCGCACGAACATGAGCAGCCGGGCCTGGAAGTCGAAGTCGGCCACGGTGTAGCCGCTCTGACCGCCGATGAGCCGGTCCACGTACTCCGGCGGCAGTGCCATGGTCATGCCGTTGGTGATGGCGAAGGACCGGGGGGCAAGCTGCCAGTCTGTGACCCAGGTGTGGCAGAAACGGCTCACCAGCCCGATGTCCGTGCGGCCGCCGCCGCCGGCGCAGTTCTCGAAGATCACCTCCGGAAACCGCGCCCGGAGACGGTCGTAGACCCCATAGAGCGCCTGGAAATAGCGCAAATAGCCGTTTTCCACATATCCGTCGCGCAAGATGCGAATGCCCGGGCCGGGGTGGGTATTGTGGTCCAGACGGAAGAAATCCAGTTCGTTTCCCTCGATCACACGGGCGATTTGCTCTTCCATCCACTGTGCGGCCTCCGGATTGGTCAGGTCGATCAGGCCGCCCAGGCGCTTCTCGCCGTCGTAGGCCTCGGCCAACCACTCCGGGTGCTGGGAAAACACGCGGCCCTTGTCGCCGAGGCGCTCGGCATCCATCCACAGCCCGAAGAGCAGGCCCCTGGAGCGCGCACGCTCCCGGAAGGGCGCCAGCCCCTCGGGGAAGCGGCTGAAGTTGACTTCCCAATCGCCCACCGTGTCCCACCAGTTGCTGCGCGGCTCGGCGTACCAGCTCGCATCGATGAAGAACACCTCGGCGCCGAAGTCGGCGGCGCAGTCGATGGCGTGCACGACCTCCTCGGCGGTGATCTCGATCTCCGGCCCAATGCCCGACTCCACCCAACCGCCGCGGCCCCTGGCCTGGGGCAGAAACACACTCTTGCGCAGATGCTCGTGCATGGCCTGCACCGCGCCATCCAAATCGCCGAAGGTGACGCCCAGATGCACCTGGGGCGTGCTCACCGTCTCCCCGGGAGCGATGACCCTCAGCGGCGCCGGAGAGTCGGGACCCACGCGGAAGTGCATGGAGGCGGGCTGCTCGGTGGTGTCCTGGTCGGCGTAGAGGTCGAACTCGAAGCCGTAGCCGCCGGACCAGGCGAGCTGGCAGATGAAGTGCTCCCCGGTGGCATTGTTGCGTACGACGACCATCGGGTGTCGGTGCCGATCCCGGCGGTAGCGGCCGTCCACACGGTAGCCGGCGGCGGGCATGTCGTGCCACTGGAAGTCGCCCTCGTGGCCCCAGTGGGTGTAGTCGAAGTATCCCAGGGAGTACAGCGGCACCCCGCGGCCCTCGATCAGCGAGCGCCAGCGGTTGGTCTTCTGCAAGACCCCGCTCCAGGACCCGGCCGCCGACAGCGCCGCCGGGCGCTCGCCGGTGTTCTCCACCTCCAGCCAGCGGGTGAGGATCGCCGTGCCGTCCAGTACGGTATGGACCTTCACGCTCACCGGCCGGATGCCGTGGGTAAGCGAGATCACCACATGCCGCTGGCCGGCCCGGTCCGCCGACACTTCCTCGAGCCCGGCCCATTGCCAGTCCGAATGCAATAGCTGCCCGTCCACCTCCAGCCAGAAGGCCTGGGGCATCGCGTGGGAATACGGGTCGATGCGCCCGTCGTAGTAGCTCACATAGCCCGAGCCATTCCAGCCGCGGCCGCAAAAGCAGCCGCCAATCAGCGACTCCTCGTATACGACCATACCGGTGCGGTAGGAGATAGTGGGCTGCGGCCCATCGGCGAAGATCACGTCGGACCAGTCGGAGATGTCGGCAAGCATGGGAGAAGCCTCCGAAGTGGCGAGTGGCAAAACGAGGGGGAGGTTCGCTGCGCGGAGGAGGCAGTCCTGCGTGGGGAGAGGACATGAGGGGAGAGGACATGATGGGAGAGGATGAGAACGGCGAACGTCAGACCACGGAGACACGGAGAGCACGGAGTCTCACGGAGAACGTCTCACCAGAAAGAACGGCCGGAGAACGGCGAACGTCAGACCACGGAGACACGGAGAGCACGGAGTCTCACGGAGA
>CAYRFY010000270.1:6937-10167 GCA_964423635.1 uncultured Armatimonadia bacterium
ACGTCTGACGACAGGGACAGAGAGCACGGCGACGACGACAATATGGAGCAGGTCTTGGCCGGACGCAGATGAAGTGTGCACAGGCCACCTCCGCCGGGGGACTGATCACGTCCGCCTCTCTCGCCGTTGCACTTCCTTGCCGTTCTCCGCCGTTCCCATGCCTTGCCGTTCTCCGCCGTTCCCATGCCTTGCCGTTCTCAGTGTATCTCTGTGCTCTCCGTGTCTCCGTGGTCTGACGTATGGCCGTGTCTCCGTGGTGAGACGTTGTTCGTCTCTCAGCCGTTCTCCCTCGTCTCTACCTCTCCAGCCGCCAGGGCTTGCGGATGCGGAAGGGGCGTTCGAACTTGTTGCCCAGCTTGCCCTGCTCCTCCAGATGGATGAAACAGGCGCGCTGGCAGCCTCTGGCACCACAGATGGCGCCGGGGTGGTGGTAGCTCTCCCACGCCGCCTTGATGTACGGCATCTCCTGGCGCAGCATGGCCCAGACATTCCCAACATAGGACATCATCTGGCTGCGCTCTTCCCCCGGCTCGGTGTCGATCAGCTTCTGGAAAGCGTCCCGGATCTCCTCGGGCATGAAGGGGCTGTACTCAGGGCTGCCCGCCTGGAACACCGCGGAGCACTTCTGCTCGTCCAGCATGCCCCACTCCACCTCGTGGCCGTCGATGTTGACCTTCACCGTCTCGGTGGCGCTGATGGCATTCCCCGGACAGTCGGAGACGCAGCGCATGCAGCGGTCGCACAACTGTGGCCCCTCGTAGATGGGGTCCGGCTCCAGCGGGGCATCGGTGAGGATGAAGGCGAAGCGCTGCCGGGGGCCGAACTGGGGGGTGATGAAGACCTTGCTGTAGCCGATCTCGCCCATGCCGCAGATGTAGGCCGCGATACGGAAATGCAGGAAGACGTCGGGTTTGGGCATTCCCGGGCCGACGGGGTCGCCCTGGCCGCAGCCGTAGCGCACCGCGGTATTCTGGTACAAGACCGCCTCGTAGCCGTGGTCCTCGATCATGTCGCCCACCTCGCGCAGGACGATGGGGGCGTAGACGTCATTGATGTTTGCATAGCCCATGGAGGGTAGGCCGGCGAAGAACGTGCCCTCCTCGATCCCCCGGTAAAGGCCGCGGTGGACTCTGAATGCCAGGCCGATGATGGCTTTTGCTTCGGGGAAGATGTACCGGGGATCGGACTGCAGTGGGGCGCCTTCGAAACGGTTCATGTCTCCGATCCCCACCACATC
Organism: uncultured Armatimonadia bacterium; assembly: GCA_964423635.1. GTDB lineage: Bacteria > Armatimonadota > Zipacnadia > Zipacnadales > JABUFB01 > CAYRFY01. The sequence continues at coordinate 8,175 of CAYRFY010000270.1, forward strand.
GGCGCCGCACTCGCGGGCCCAGTCCTTGACCATCTGCGAAGTCAGCATCTTTGTGCCTCCCGGGTGTCGGATAGAGGGGCCTGTAATGACAGCGGGCCGAGCTTTGCTCACCACCAGGGCTTGCGGCGGCGGAAGGGTAGCTCGAAGCGGTTTTGCAGTACGCCCCGCTCTTCCAGATGGATCATGCAGGCGCGGATGCAGCCGCGGCCGCCGCACATGGCCGGGAGATAGCCGCCCGGCTTGGTGTAGTACCGACCAATGTGGGCGTGGATTTGCTGCACCTCCGCCGGGGTGAGGCTCTTCTCACCCTTGCGGATCTTGTCCGCATCGGGCATGTCGTCCCAGGCGTCCGGAGGCAGGAAGGGGTTGACCTCGGTCATGGTGCTCACATAGCCGTGGAAGCACTGCCACTCGTCCAGCTTCCCCCACTGCAACTCGTGCCCGGCGACGTTGACGGTCACCTGCTCATCGCGGTGGATGGCGCCCACCGGGCATTCACTCACGCAGGCCATGCAGCGGTCGCACAGAGCCGGGCCCTCGTAGATGGGATCCGGCTCCAGCTCTGCATCGGTGATGATGAAGGCGAACCTTTGCCGGGGACCGAACTGCGGGGTGAGGAAGAGCTTGCTGTAGCCGATCTCTCCCAGGCCGCAGATGTAGGCCGCGATGCGGAAATGGACGTACACGTCGGGCGCGGGCTGGCCGGGGCGCACCGGTCGGGAGAACCCCACCCGGCGCCCGTAGGTCGCGGGCTCCTCGGGGTCACCGGTTACGTCGGAGACCGGGGAGATCGAGCCGAAGTTGCGCAGGGCCACGCCCTCGTAACCGTGGTCCTCCAGGAAGCAGGACACCTCCCGCAAGACGATGGGGGCGTAGACCTCGTTGATGTTGGCATAGCCCAGTGCGGGGTACTGGTAGAAGTGGGTGCCCTCCTCGATGCCGCGCAGGTAGCCCCGGGGGATGCGGAAGGCAAAGCCGATGATGCTCTTGGCCTCGGGGCAGATGTAGCGGGGGTCGTACTCCGGCGGCGCCCCCTCGAAGCGGTTGATGTCCCCGATCCCCACCAGGTCCGCCCCGCATTCGCGGGCATACTCCTTCAGCTCCCGGGTACTGATGGTCATACAGACGCTCCCTTGGTATGGGTTTGCATCGGGCGGGTAATACGATATAATAGTATAGAATACGATATAGGGGAATGCAAGACCAATCATGAGCGAACAGGGCCAACGCACACTGCAATCCGTGGACAGGGCGATCGCGGTCCTGGAGTTGCTGTCCAGCGAGCCGGATGGGCTGGGGCTGGGCGAGATGGCGGGCCGGCTGGGGCTCAAGCCGCAGACATTGCAGAGTCTGGTGCGGACGTTGCAGGCCCATGGGATGGTCTCACAGCTTCGGCGTGGCGGGCAGTACGTGCTGGGTCCGGGAGTGCATGCTTTGTCCCGGCGGTGGCTGGATCAGTGCGACAAGGGGGCCCTGGCGCGAGAGGTGGTGGTAGGGCTGGCCGGGCGGATCGGGGAGTCGGTGCTGCTGGCGGAATTGCGGCACGGGCTTCTGTTCGCCCTGATCGAGGTCACGGCGCGTCAGGCGCTATCGGTCTCGCAGCACGCCATGCGCGACAGCCCGCTGCATCTGATGGCCACGGGGAAGCTGCTATTGTCCTATCTGCCGGAGGAGGAGAAGGAGGCCTTGCTTGCCCGTCTCGACCTGTCGCCCAGGACGCCGCACACGGTGACGGACAGGGATGTCTTGCGGCAGCAGTTGCGTGAAGCCCGGGAGGCGGGGTATGTGATCACGGACGAGCAGTCGGCTATCGGGATCGTGGCGGTGGCGGTGCCGGTGTGGGATGGCGGCGGCCAGGTGGCGGGGCTGGGGGTGGCCATGCCCAAGGCCAGGTACGAGCAGCAGGAGGTGGATGAGATCGTGTCCGAGTTGCGCCGGGCCGCGCGGGAGGTGGAGGCGAGTTGGGGGCGTGCTTCAGACCCCGGGTGCGGCT
>CAYRFY010000271.1:0-10060 GCA_964423635.1 uncultured Armatimonadia bacterium
GCCGGTGCTGTCGAATGACGGGTGTGCGGTCCACCTCGAGTGCCGTCTGAGGGCGGCCGGGGTCGTGCCGACGCCGAGACCACCCACCGGAAGCGTCCCCGAGCGCTACAGGAGCAGGCAGCGGGGCGCGCGAGGACCGACATCCGACGGCGTCTTCACCTCTGACCCTCAGGAGGCAGTCATGCGCTATCTCGCTGTGGCGATCATGCTGATCCAGCCGACCCTCGCGCTGTGCGAGGACGAGTTTCGGGAGGACTTCGATTCTGTGGAGGCGTGGGTGGCCCGCCCCGACTGGCTCGGGGCCCGCGCCGAATCCCCCGAGGCGACGGCCGTGGACGGCGTCGGCCGCTTCACCATCACCGAGCCCAACCGCGGCATGAAGTGGCGCATGGAGCTGAATGATGTCGACCCCGACCTGGCCCCCTGGCTGGTGATCCGCTACCGCGTCACCAATGACGCCTCCGCCGCGGCCGACTACTTGCTGTGGCTGGGCGACACCGGGGGAGAGGGCGTGAAGCTGATCGCCCAGGAGGGGATCCTGGCCGATGGAGAGTGGCACGTACAGGCCTTCGACCTTGTCCGCATCGGGGCTCGTCCGCCCCTGACCGCCCTCGCCGTGCAGAGCTTCGCCGGCCAGGCCGTACCCGCTGCCCTCGAGGTGGACTACATCGCCATCACCGACAGCCCGCCCGCCGACGCCCTGGGAGTGGAGCCAACCACCACCGAGGGACGGCGCTGGCCGCTGGACAGGCTGACCCCGGAGGCCTGGAGCGTTGAGCCCTCGTGGCTTGCCAACTACACTCCCGAAAGCGCCTGCGAAGCTACCGACGAGGGGCTGAAGTTCTCCGTGGCGGAGCCGGGCCGCGGCGCCAAGTGGTCTTGCGAGCTGCCCCGGGCCATCGAGGGCGCCCGCTGGGTGGCCATGCGCTACCGCGCCACAGGCATGCAGAGTAGCTCCGACTATGCCCTGTACATCGCCCAGGAGCCCGGTGGCAAGGCCAGGCAGGAGCAGTACCTCATCACCCTGAGCGACATCATCCCCGACGGTGCCTGGCATGTGCAGACCTCGCGGGTGGAGATCCCCGGCATCAAGTCCCTGGCCGTGCAGGTCCAGTGCGACGCGGCGCCCGGAAGCCTCGAGGTTTCACAGATCACCTTCCTGGAGCACAAGGCTCCTGTACCCATCTCCGCGGAGTTCCCGTGCCGGCCGCGGCAGGACCCGCCGCCGGCGGGGTTCCGCATCGTAAACCTGGGGCCAGGAGACACCGCGGGCTCCGAGCTGTCGCGTCGCCTGGGGTATGTGGGCTGGCTTGGCGAGGGCGCGGTCACCGCTCACGACATCCCCTTCTTCCTGCGTCCCGAGGCCGCGGCTCTGAACATGACCCCGATCCGCGGGTCCGAAACCCTTGAGGTGCCCGTCGCGGCCAGGGCCGCCGAGCTGTACCTGCTCTTAGCCGCCAAGCTCCCCGCTCGCGACGAGCCCTCCTTCCACAGCGCCCCGCTGCGCTCGATCGATCAGGTGGAGCGGTTTGTGGCACAGATCGAGTACGAGGACGGCGTCTCGGAAGAGCAGTTCCCCTACCGGCCCAGCTCGGGCAGCCACTGCATCTCCAAAGGACTGGGGGTCTACGCACTGGCCCTGGACAGCCAAAGGACGACCCGGCGCGTCGTCCTTCGCGACGGCTTCGAGCGCGGGGCCTTCGGCCTGATTGCCGCCACGCTCAGCGATCGTCCGGGACCCGCCACGCAGGCAACGGAGATCAAGCCGGCGATCCAGGTGCCGCGCCCGACCGCGGACCTCCCCGCGGTGCAGACCGGCATCCGCGTGAGCGAGCAGCAACTGACGGCGACCACAGCGGAGATGACTCTGCGCCTCGATTGGTCCGCCGGGCTGCGTCTGGCCGAGTTGCGGAGCCGACATCCCGGCGGCGACGCGCTTGCCGTGGCTCCCGGCCCGCTGTTCCGCATCCAGTCCGGTGAGCTACGCCTCACCAGCCGGGACTTCCGCGTCACCCACGTCGGCCATGAACCCGACGGGCGAGCGGTGCTGGAGCTCTCCCATGATGGAACCCGGGAGCCGCTGCAGGTGTCGGTGTGGGTTGGGGTGGGCGAGGGCGCCGAGGTGGAGCTGTGTGCCACCTGCAGCCTGCCCGGGCTGGACAAGACACAGACGGCGTTCTTCTTCCCGGAGTTGGCGCAGGTCCGGGTCGGCGATGGCCCCGAGGACACCTGGTACTGGATGCCCCGGCGCGGGGATGTGATCAACAACATTCCCATGAACCTGCGCGAGCCCTACGGCGGCCTGAGCCCTCTGCAGGTATTCGGGGCCTTCGGCCCTCAGGCGGGGGCCGGTGTGTACCTGCGCACCGAGGACCTCACCGGCATGCCTCGGCTCCACAACCTGCGCAAGGCCGATGGCGCGGTGACGATGAGCGTGGAGTTTGCCCCCTACGAGGGGCAAGAGACGCCGCGGCTCCTGATCGGCTGCTCTCAGGGCGATTGGCACGAGCAGTTCGCCCGCTATCTGCGCTGGGTCTCGACCTGGCACCGACCGGCGGCGCCGCCCAAGCAGTGGTTCCGCGAGGTGTTCAACTTCCGCCAGCACTTCCTGCACTTCGCGCTGCCCGAGAAGAGCGGCCTGTTCGATCCGGACACACAGACCTTCGACATGCGCACGGTGATCGACGCCGACATCCAGGCCTTCGGCGGTGTGGACTATCTGCACCTGTTCGACTGGGGATGGGACCCGGTCCACGGCCGCTGCGGCGACTATGAGCCCTGGGACTACCTGGGCGGAGTGGACAACTTCCGGGCCGCGGTGCAAAAGGTCAAGGACAGGGGCATCCCGGTGGGCCTGTACATCGAAGGCTATCTGGTGGACCCGCAGTCGAATCTGGGTAAGCAGTATGGCGAGAAGTGGCAACTGCTGGGGCCCGAGAAAGAGCCGTACACCTACTTCGCGCCCAGCTTCAATATCTGCTCCTGGGTCACGGAATGGCAGGACTATCTGTCGGCCACCTACGCCCGCGCCAGGGAGCAGTCCGGAGCGGTGGGATTCTACATCGACGAGTACGGCTTCACCAATCCGGGGCACTTTTGCTACAACGAGAGTCACGACCACCCGATCCCGGCCGGTCCGATCCCCGGTGAGCGCGAGATGACCCGACGCGTTCGGGAGGCCGTCGGCCCCGACTGTGTGGTCTACACCGAGGAGAGCCCTCCGGACATCACCTCCGTCTACCAGGACGGGAGCTTCACCTACAACATCTCCAGCGCCTCAGACCGCTGGTCGCCGACGCACATCAACCTGTATCGCTTCGCCTTCCCGCAGTTCAAGACCATCAACATCATCACCTGTGACCGGCCGCTGGGGAGCAACGTGGGGGCCGTCAAGCGCATCCTGTTCAACGGCGAGGCCATCTGGCTGGAGGGAATCGCCCATCGCTGGTTCACTCCCGAAACCAGGGCCTACATCGCCCGGATGCACAGGGTCCTGCGGGCAAATCGGCAGTGCTTCGCGGGCGACTACCCGACCCCGCTCATCCCCACGCTGGTCCGGGGCCTGTATGCCAATGCCTTCGCCGAGAGACAAGACGGGCGCGGCAAGACCTGCTTCACGGTGCTCAACGCCGGGTTCCGGACGTACGGGGGCGATGTGCTAAGAGTCCGGCACTTCCCCGGAGCCGCCTATGTCGATGAGTTCACCGGGGAGCCGCTGGCGGTGAGGATCGAGGGCGATACGGCCGTACTGAGCCTCCGCATCGGACCCCGCGATGTGGCCGTAGTCTCCCGGGACGCCGGCGACGGGTAGACGAGGGCGGGCGCCCGCCGAGGCCCATGAACCGCGTAAGGCCTGACGGGCGAGCTCCCGGTGACGCCGCCTTCCCGCCGCCGTCATCCTGTCGCCCGCTGCCGACCAAAACCGACGGGCGTCGGCCGTGGCCCCGAAATCAGCGAGTGGCTCACCCTGCCATGACCAGGAACCTGAAACTGCTACTTGGCGCCGGTATCATCTTCTACCTGATCGGTGCCATCAACGACGCCGTGGGGATGTATGTGTTCGCCGCCATCTGCCTGGCGGTGATCTTCGCCTGCTTTTTCATAACCCGTCTGGTGATCCGTGGCGTCACCCCCCAGGTGCGGCTACAAGCCACCCGGGCCCGCGTCGAGCAAGACGTGCTCGCCGTCGTCTCGGTGCGGAATGCCGGCGCCATCTCCCGTACCGGCATGAGCCTGCGGCTGTACGTGAGGAACACGACGGTTCCGGCCGGCAGTGAGGAGTACGAGTTCCCGCTCCCGGCACTGCCGCCGCACTCGCGGTCTGAGTTCGAGGTCAAGCTGGCCTGCCACGCCCGGGGAGTGCACCGCGTGGAAGACCTCACTACCATCGCCAATGACCCGATCGGGGTCTTCCACCGCAGGCGCCGGTTCGACGAGTACCACAACTTCCTGGGGCTGCCGCGGAGTTACGAGGAGGGGGGCATGGTGCCCTGGGAGTTGCTCTCTCCCGAAGGGCGGCGGGCGGCCCAACTGCTCCAGCGCAGCAGCGGCGACATCCGGGGAGTGCGCCGGTTCGACCTCGGCGACGATCTGCGTCATGTGCACTGGAAGGTCAGCGCCCACACCGGCGAGCTGGTGGTGAAGCAGTACCGGCACAGGCGCGGGGCGGAGGTGACCGTCTGGCTGGACCTGTGGGAGTCCAACCACGTCATGAGCGGCCCACTCTCCCCCACGGAGACGGCGATCTCGCTGGCGACGACGCTGGTTGCTCTGTTCGTTCGCGGCGAGTACCAGGTCTCGCTGGCCGGCCACGGGCTCCCGGCCGACCTCCAATTGCCGTCGCGCGGCGAGGCATATCTCGATCGTGCCGTCGTGGCCCTGGCCCGGGCCGCGCCCCGGCCGGGGCCGGCCTTCGCCGAGTTCTGCCTCGGCCAGGCGCGACGCACTCCGCGCCTGGGCAGCGTGTTCTGCATCACTCCGGCGGCGGAACCCGACCTGGAAGAAGCCTTAGTCGCCATCAGTAGCCGCGGGGCACAGGTGACCGTCCTGTTCGCCGACGGCTCGGGAGTCGGGCCGGCCCGGCCTGCCGAACGCCTGTCCGAAGAGGCCAGGGCGGCACTGGCGCAGCGTCTGCGCGCACGGAACGTGCGGGTCGTGGAGGTCCACTCGATGGACGACATCCCTGCCGCCCTGGGCGAACTCGCCGCCACCACCTCGCGCGAGACCGTGTCGTACTAGACGCCTGTATGGGCGCAATTCCTGACGCTTGAAGCAAGTCGCGGGGCTCGTGACCGCCGTTCGCAGCCGCGCCGTCCGTGGCCGCCGTTCGCAGCCGCGGCGTTCGTGAACGTCCCGCAAGGCGGGATCGGGCCTTCCACTCACATTATGCATGAACGCACTGGGGCCACATTTCGCCATTCCCGCGTCCGGAACAGTCGAAGTACTGCCGTTCTCCCCCCTCCTCCCGTCTCCGCCGGCCGTTTGGCGGAGTAAGGGAGAGGGGGGCCGGGGGGGTGAGGTGACGTGAATCGGCGCCTGCCCGGAACCTGCATAATCTGAGCTTCCAGCCCGACTCGGCGATCCCGCCTCGCGAAATCGCCCCCTGGTCGTGGCACCGGCCCCGGGCGAAACTCCGCGCCCTACTCGTCGGTCTGAGGCGGAGCTTCGCCGGCGGCACGATCCGGAGCCGGCCGCCCTGGCTTCCCGGCAGTAGCCCGGGACGGTCGGCCTCCCAGCAAACACATGAGCGCACTATCCAGTCTCAGACAACGCATCCGCCGGCGCATGGCCCGCATCGGCATTCTTCGCCCCGAGGTGGACCTGTGGGACATCCCGGCACCCTCTGTGAGTCCGGGGCGCTGGCTAACGCTGTGCATCGTCACCTGGATCACCATGCTGGCGGCGCTGCTGGCGGCCGCCCCCGTCATCGAAGACCGCTTCTTCATTCTCGTCGCGGGCATCGTCCTCTTGTGCGCTTTTCCCGCCGCGTACTTCCTCCACTTCAGTAAGGTGCGGCGACGCCACGTGAACCTCGCCTGTCTCCTGGCCGCGGTGGCAGTCGGCGTCTTCCAGTTCTGGGGTCTGGCTCACACCTTCCATCGGAACTTCCTCCTGGCCGAGCGCTACTCGGTCCTGCTGGAGTTCTTCCTCTGGGTCATGGCCTTTCGAGGGTTCTCGATCCGCACGCTCACCGACCATGTGCTCACCATCATCCCGGCTGTGTCTTGCGTGATATTGGTGCTGGTGACGCCGCTGACGCCTCCGGGTGTCATCGGCGCGGCCATCGTCGTGCTGGGCTCGGTGTACCTCCTGGCCGCCGAGAACGCCGATCTGCGCGACACCAATGGGCGGGCGGTGCAGCGGGTCCGCCGCGTGGTGTGGGAGCGTGGGCCACGCGCCGGGGCCGCTGTGAACAGTTGGCAGACCATTGCGGCCGTCGTGCTCATCGCTGCGGCCCTGGCCAGCGCCGGCGCCTCCTACTTCAGAGCCTCCAGTGACTTGGGGCGGCGGCTGAATGAGCGCCTCGCCCGCTATGTGGCCCGTTACCTCGTGGCGGAGAGGTTCGACTACTCCCCCGACCCGCTGATCGAGCTGGACGGGCGGACGCCGCCGGACGGCAACAGGGTGCTCTTCCTGGTGGAGTGTGAGCGCGGTGAGAACTGGCGTCAGCAGGTGTACGCGACCTATGAAGGCGACGCGTGGAAGATCCCGCGCGGCAGGAAGGGCAAGGCCCGTCGCGAGGGAGCGGCGTGGGTCCCCGATCCGGCCAGGGTCTCCGGCTACCGGGAGCAGGGCGCGATTCGGGTGGTGCAGAGATTCCATCTGCGCACCTACCTCAGCAGCGCCCTGCCGGGCCTGTTTCTCGTCACCGAGGTGAGGGCCCCCGTCTTCGGGATCCAGATGGGAGAGGGCGGAGTGGTCCACTGTTCGGGGTACGTGCGGGCCGGCGATACCTATGAGGTGGTCTCGATGGTGCCGGTTCAGGGGCCGGCTCCGCGAGCCGACCGCAGCGCTCCCCTGCCGCCGGAGATCGCCGCCACTTACCTCCAGTTGCCGGAGCACCTGCCGCCCCGCGTGGGGCAGTTGGCCGCGGCGGCGGCGGCCGGAGCCCGCAACAAGTACGAGGCCGCCCTGAGCATCCAGAACTTCCTGATCCAGCAGTACGAGTACGACACGCGACCGGAGCCGCGGCCCAGGAACGCCGACTTCGTGGACCACTTCCTCTTCGAAGGCAAGAGCGGCTACTGCCAGCATTTCGCCTCGGCCATGGTGGTGATGTGCCGCACCCTGGGGATCCCGGCCAGACTGGTGGGCGGCTTCGTTCCCGGGGAGCTGCAGATCGACACCGGGTTGTATGAGGTGCGGGCCAAGGACGCCCATACGTGGGTGGAGGCGTTTGTCGAGGGCCGGGGCTGGCAGTCCTTTGAGCCCACCCCGCCTCTGGATGAGCAGCCGCGGTACAGCCCGGCGGCACTCTGGGAGGCCCTGTCCGAAGCTCTGGCGCCTCTGTGGGCTCGACTCGGCGCCCCGCTGCGGCGTTATGCCTGGGCGGGCCGAGCGCTGGCGCCGGCCACACTGGCTCTGCTTTGCGCCCTGGCGCTGAGCAGACACAGACGGCAGACCCGCACCTCTCTGGGACGCCGGGGTGCTACCCCCGAGGACAGGGCACGGTTCACCTACCGGCAATTGCTGCGCTGGATGGAGCAGTGGGGGGTGCCCCACGAAGAGTCCCGGGCGCCCCTGGAATACCTGGAGTCCCTGCCCGCAGCCACCTCCCCGGTTGCCCCGGAGTTGTCCACCATCGTGGCCGCCTATCTACGGGCGGTATACGGCCGAAGGGGGCTTGAGGAGGTCGAGGCCGAGGCGGCGGAGGCGGCTCTGAGGACAGTGCGCGGGGCTCTCTTCAGGGACAAGATTCTCCGTCCCGCTGCGACTCGGCGGGCTGCCGCCTCGGCAGAGTGAAGCCAAACACCGCACCGCCGTCGGGGGCGTTGGCCGCGGACACCTCGCCGCCGTGCGCCACCACGATCTCCCGGGCGATGGCCAGCCCAAGGCCGGCGCCACTATCCGTGCGCTGTCTGGCCTTGTCCGCCTTATGGAACCGGTCCCAGATCAGGGGCAGGTCCGCCTCGGCGATCCCCGACCCGTGGTCCCGGACCGTCACCGTCAAAGGCCCATCGCCGTCCCCCGCCTCTACGTCCACCTCCACCCGCGACCCGGCCGGCGAAAAGCGCAGCGCGTTGGCCAGCAGGTTCATGACGACCTGCATCACCCTGTCGCCGTCGGCCTCCGCAATCGCCGCTGCGTCACCCCCGTCTCCGGCGTTGAGAGCCAGACAAACGCCCCTCTGGGCCGCCTGCGGCGAGAGCGCATCGATGGCCGCGGCCACAAGCTGCGGCAGGTCCACTTCCTCGTAATCGAAGGGCAGCACTCCGGCCTGCAGGCGCGAGAGGTCCAGCAGTTGGTCCACCAGACGCCGCATGCTCTGCGCCTGCTCCCGGGCGATACGGATGCAGCGCAGGCGCTCCTCCTCCGTGTCCGCCGTGCCGTCGGCCAGAGCGCCCAGGAAGCCCTCCACCGAGGTGAGTGGAGTGCGCAGCTCGTGGGAGGCGTTGGCGACGAACTCGCGCCGAAGGCGTTCCAGGCGCTCCGCCTCGGTGACATCGGTGACAAGCAGCACCGCGCCGCCCTCGGGGGTATCCACTCTGGCGGCGCTCACCCGCAGCGTGCGCTCGCCGTCCTGCAGCACCGTGGAGCAGCGCTGAGTGGTGCCGGCCAGCATCTGCGCCACACCCTCCAGCAGGTCCTCGTCGGGTAGCAGCTCCGCCAGCGGGATGCACTCCAGTGAATCGGGGTCGCGGCCCAGAAGACGCCGGGCGCCGGCGTTGGCCAAAGTCACGCAGGCCCGGCGGTCAACACTCAGCACGCCCTCCTCCATGCTGGCCAGGATGTCCGTCAGGCGCTGACGCTCTCCGGAGAGCTCCGAGAACGCCCGGGAGAGGGCCGCGGCCATGTGATTGAGGCTGGAGGCCACGGTGCGCAGCTCCAGCGGCCCCCGGCGCTCTGCGCGGGCCTCGAAGTCGCCCTCGGCGAACCTGGCCGCTGTCCGCGCCATGTCCCCCAGCGGGCGGGCGATGGCCCCGGATACCAGGGCCGCCAGGAGCAGGGCCAGCGCCGCCGCCACTCCGCCCGAAAGAGCAAACAGGTACCAGGCCAGACGCAGCGTGTGCTCCACCTCGTGCAGCGGCCGGCGCATCAGCAGCACTCCGGCACGCTCGCCGGTCTTGGGATCGGTGATCGGGGCCGCCACCGAAATCACCGGCCCCGGATAGCACAGAACCTGGGTGTCGTCGATGCGTGCCGTCGCGGCCGGGTCGCACGCCGGGGCCGCCCTGCCGGCGTGGGGCTCGGTGGACCTCCGCGATTCGCTGCTGGCCAGCAGGCGCGCCTGCTCGCCGGCAAACACACAGACGCGCCCGTCCACAGACCGGCTGGCGGCCCGGGTGATGAGCGTGATCTTCTCAGCCCCATCCGGGTCGTTCATGACCCGGGCCACGGAGGATGCCAGGTCCTCGGCGGCTCGGACCAGTGCGCTCTGGGTCTGTTCCACGTAGTAGTAGCGAAACAGCGACATCGTCAGCGCACCGACGAGGCCCAGGGCCACCACGGCCACCAGCAGATGGGTGAGTAGAAGTCGCGTCGAGAGGGTATGCAGCATGTCCGCCTGTCGAGGAGCATGGGGTGCGGGGCCGCGGCGGGGCCGCCGAGTGCCGCAAAGTTGCAGCGGTCCCTAGAACTCAGATTATGCATGAACGCACTGGAGACACATTTGGCCATTAGCACGTTCGGAACGGTCGAGGTACTGCCGTTCTCCCCCCTCCTCCCGTCTCCGCCGGTCCCGCCCTGCGGGACGGAGTACAAGCGGCTCGAAGAGACGCCGAGAGGGGGGCCGGGGGGGTGAGGTGACGTGATTCGGCGCCCGCCCGGAACCTGCATAATCTGAGCCTAGAGGTCCGGCCGAAAAGTCCGGCCGGCCCGGTTTCTGTCATTCTGGAGCGTC
>CAYRFY010000272.1:0-10060 GCA_964423635.1 uncultured Armatimonadia bacterium
GTTGGGCGCGAAGCTCAGGACACGGTTCACCGACGGCCAACGCGCGGCGCCGCTCCTGTTCGGTGCCACTACTGCTCACCCTCCTGCCGCTTCAGCACGGCGGTCATCCTGCCCTCCACGCGGAGCCTGCAACGCAGGGCGCCGTCCCGGGATTGCGCGCTCACCGGGGTGCCGGTGAGCAACTCGCGCCAGGCGATCTTGCCCTCCGCATCGGGCTCCCATCTGTCGGGATCGAGGCTCAGTGTCACCTCGGCGGCGGTCTCAGCGGTGTTGTAGACGGCCAGCAGGGCCTCGGGTCCGCTGCCGTAACGCTCTACGAGCACCTGCTCGTCTCCGGTTTTGGCGCCGGTCACGGGCTCCCATCCCGCCTGGTTGAGGGTGTCAAAGATGGGTATGTAGCGACGGAACAGCTCGCGGTCGCGCTCGCGGAGCTCCGGGTCCTGGAAGTAGCGGTGCATGTGGGCGTAGCCGGGCTCGGTGCCACCGCCGGCGGTGCTGATGCCGGGCCAGAAGCCGTAGAGAAGCTGATTGGCCAGGTACTGCTCCATCTGCCGGGGCGTCATGGCGGGCACGCGCTTGAGCACGGCCCACTGCCACTGCAGCAGGTTGGACACCGGCCTGCGCGCGGCGAAGACCCGCTGCTGCAGGGCGGAGGCGTCATCCTGCACCCCGGCCAGCTCGCAGCCGGTGACGTCACCGAAGAAGCCGAAGAGCCGGGTGGCCGGGGAAAACAGGTTCAGCATCATCAGCTTGCCATCTGCGTGCAGTCTTTGCCTGAGCCGGTGCATGAACTCAAACTGTGCCATCCCGCTGAGCACCACGGGGCGCGCGGTCTGTAGTGAGAAGCTGAGGGGCAGGTCGGCCGCTTCGATGTGGGCGGGGGCGTAGTCCTCGAAGGCGGCATGTGTCATGCTGACGCTGTCGAGGTAGATGCCGTCGGCCCAGCGGAGGGCCGGCTCCACCTCATCGCGCAGGGTCAGGGAGGCGATGCTGGGCTCGGGAAGGTCCGGGTCGGTATTGAGCTGCCACCACTGGGCCCAGGTGCTGTACAGGTCCACCAGGTGGGCGCCGATGCCGTCCTTGTCGATCAGGAGGCTGCTCAGGACCGCTCGGGCCATCTCCCGGCGGGGACTCAGGCCCCACCTGGCTTCGCCGCCCTCCTCGGCCGCCCACTGCTCAAGCTGCGCCAGCCTCTGTTCGTAGGGCGGCATGTCCGCCCTGGACTTGGCGTCCGGGAAGCTCTGGCGGCGGCCCCACGGCTCGATGTAGACCAGGGTGCGGAGGCCATGGGTCCTGCAGTAGTCCCGGGCGGCCTGCGGGATCGTGCCACACTCATAGAACGCCAGGCCGAAGTCCTCGGGCCGCTGTACGTCCGCGGGAGGCAGCCGGAGCGTCCAGGCGCCGCCGCGCCGGGCCAGACCCTGGAAGGCAGTGGGAAACAGGGCATAGTAGCGCTCCAGGGCCGCTCGGAAGCCCCACTGCGGGGCGTGGCGGTACAGGCAGAAGGTGACAAGGGCCCGCGGGGCGGCGGGGACGACGGCCAGCTCCGCTGCCGAGACGATCCCCTCGGCAGCGGTCCGGAAGGTCTGCAGGGCCGGGAGGTCCGGGTCCGCGGCGATGGCCAGCCCGGTGCGGTCGTCGGCAATCGACACAAGCGGGTAGCGGCTGAGCGGGTGCCCGGCGAGGCCGACGCTGTCCTCATACGTCTGACCTGCCTCGATGCTCTGCTCCCCCCGGGGTTCGGACGCCCATCTCCACCCGGCGAGGCTCAGGGGGAGGCGCCAGAGCAGGCGCAGGCAGCGGCCGGTACCTCGGGCCTCGGTGCACGAGACCTCGCAGGTGGCCTGGAGCCGGTCGCCGATCGCGGCGTAAGTGGTGGTGAAGCGCAGCCCCGCGTTTTCTAGCACCGTCTCCTGCACCAGGCCTTGCGGGGTCTGGGACAGTCCCCCCCGCACGGCCACCGGCGCGGTCCAGACGCCTCCGGGGCGGGCCGTGACGCGGATGTCATCCACATCGGCCTGGAGGTTCCCGTCGCGGTAGACGCGCAGAGACAGCCCGATGGATGCGGCGCCCTCGGGGACGATGTAGGGCGCCGAGAGGCGCTCCCATGTGCCCGGCTGCGCGTGGGAGCAATCGCTGCGATAGTGGGCCGCGGAGTAGGGGCTATAGGTCCATCCCTGGGGCGCGGGGGCGCGCTGGGTGATGTCCTGGTCCCGGACGTCAAACACGCGCACGCACAGGATGTAGGTCAGCGCCACATCGGCGGTGCGCCCCAGCCAGGAGATGGTGCACTCGCTACCCGCGGCGATGGGGATCTGCTGCGTTGCGGCCATGCCCACACCGGGGCTCTTCCCGTCGCCCAGCTCCAGATACGCCTCGCCCTCCGGCGCATCACCGGCCTTGCGTCGGGCGAAGTCGCCGGCCGCGTGCCAGTCCGCGAAGGACGCCGCCGCCCAGGAGCCATCCTCGGCCTCGGCGTCGATGTGCAGAACCGTTTCCTCGGGCGCCAAGGTGTCCCTGGTGAACTCCTGATAGGCCAGGCCTCCGGTTCCCGTCACCGTCAGGTCGCGACCATCCACGGCAACGCCCTGCACGCCGCCGTCGGTAGCGGAGAGCAGGACGGAAAGCCCGTCCTCGGTCTGCCAGGTAGCCGCCGAGCAGGTCGCCACGGCCGCTCCGACCAGCAGGAAGCCCTGCCAGGCAAGTCGCATGGTCATCATTCCTCTGCAGGCGCGCACGTCGTTTCTCGTCCGCAGCGTCCCGAACGAACGCTACGGGCTCACCCTCCACACGTGCACCAGGCACTTGTCGCCGTCGGCCAGTGGCTCGAAGACGTACAGATACCCGCGCTCACGGTCGAAGCCTGCCGCCGCCACGTGGTGCTTTTCCTGCGCACCGCCGACGGCGAAGAGCCGGTCATCCAGGTCCATAGTGGCATAGGGCTGGGGTTCCCAGGGCTGCCTGGCCCCCTTTGCCACGGCGGCGAGATCGGTCGGATCGTAGAAGAGCATCTGGGCCGCGAAGCCCGTGCTCCACCAGCCCCGCATGCCTTCCGGGTCGTCGGGGAATGGGCCCTCATCCGGCCAGCGGGTGCCGTCGGGCAGGCCGTACCAGCAGTCGCCCGTGCCCTTGGTGCCGACGAATACCACCGCCGCCTTGTCACCGGCCGTCAGCCACGCGCCACCGGTCCACTCATCGGCGTGGTGGTACTCGTCCATCACGTGGTAGGGCTCCTCATCCGTGGCCGTGCTGGAGTACAGCAGCAACGGCACCGCGTCCAGTTTCGTGTCCGGTGGGGGCGGGTCGCCGTGATTCCACGGGCCGATGGCGAACAGACACGGCCCCTGACCGCCCCAACCTCCGTCGCGGAAACGCCCGGTGGCCAGGCGCTTGCCGGGGGTGTTCGTCGCGGCCCAGCCCGCCGCGATGGCGAACATGTAATCATTCACGCTGTAGGGCGAGTGGTCCCCGACCCACCAGGCGCCGTGGGAGCCGGTCAGGTCCATTTCGCACCACATGTGCGAGGCCACGCGCTCGGCCTCTTCCTGGTAATGGGCGCCCCAGCACAGGTAGAGCTTGCCCGCGCTCTGGCTGCCCTGTGCCGGCAGGCATTCCATGCCTACCCGGGGCATCTCCTGGAGCAGGTGCAGTTGCCCCACACCGGCCCGCACGTCTGTGAAGGGACGTAACGTTTCAGCGGCGTGCAGGTCGTCCAGGCGTTTGCCCGCAGAGAGTACGGGTACAGGGATGGAGATCTCGGATACCTGCTTGTCCCAGTCGTGGCCGATGCCATAGAGCGATCCGGGGAAGCCGTCGTCCGGGCCGTCCGAGTCGCCGGTGGGGCAGTAGGCCATGGCGTCGCCGGCCCACTCCCAGCTCGAGCCGCCCGACGCCTCCGGCAGGCGAAAGGCACCCACATACTCCAGGTCGGAGGGCATCAGCCTGTCGGTCTGCACCTCGGGGTTCTGGGGGGTGGGGAGCTCGCCCTCCTGGGCACAGCCGGTTGTCGCGCACAGCGCCGCAGTCACCATCGTCAGCAAGAGCCGCATCGCTTCTCCTCCTCAGTCCACCCTTACCCATGTGTTCGGCGCGGCGGGCGCAGGTCCCTTTGGCTTTGGCCCGCCCGGCGGTGCCACGCGCCTTTGCCCCCGATCGAAGCTCTCTTCAGCGCCGCTTCGGCGGTCGGCGACGCCCGGTAGACGGGCCGTCCTCGGGCCCCGGATCGAGTTTCCTCATCCTATCGGCGCAGTAGCGGGCACGTGCATCTCCGTCGAGCGGCACCCCCTTACGTCTGCACCACGCGGCAACCTCGCGGATGTCCATGTCCACGCGGCTCACTACCGCCCCGGCCAGCTCCATCTCCTCCGTCCTCGTGATAGCCACGGCCTCCCACTCCTCATAGGTCTGCTCGATGTCTGCTCCGTCCGCTGAGAGTATCCGCAGCAGGTCCCACTGGTCTTTGCGGTACCACGCAATGCCTATGGCGATACGGGCCTGTTTCTGATGGTCGTCCGGCACCGGCACGGCCTCCTTCCCGGGCTGAGGAGGATGTCGCCCCATGGGCTACGCGGTGCAGGAGCCCGTGGCTCTGCCAGCGAACATGATGCCCATCCTGTGTTCCCTCGTTGCACAACACATACTCTTCTCCCACTGAGGACGGAGGGCCTCCCGATGTCCACGCGCCTCGCCGTCGCGCTCGCGCTGCTGGTGCTCCCGACGGCCACGTTCGCGCAGACCGAGACCGATGATACCGACCCCTATAGGGAGGCCATGGCTCGTTGTCAGGCGGCCAAGGAGCAGGGCGACATGCCGCAGATGGCCGTCGCCATTCGCGAGGCCCTCAAGCACGGCCCCGGTGATGAGTATGCCTGGCGCAGCCTGGCCTGGGCACTGGCCGGCAGCGGGCAGTGGGAGGACTCGCTGGCCGTGGCGCGGGAGAACGTGGCCCGCAACGGGGTCTGCGGCTGGTCGCTGGAGCAGCTTTGCGAGTCGCAAATGGCGGCCGGCGATTTCGCCGCCGCGCGCGAGACGCTGGAGCGCATCAAGGATCTCCCGCAGGACACGCTGGGCAGCTCCGAGGGCGCCATCGAGGGCGCGCGCCGGCGCCTTTGGGACCTCACCGGACAGCGCCGCTACAGGCTGCACTGGCAGGTGGACCTGGGGCAGGGCGGCCCGGAGCAGGAGCCTAAGCGCCTGCTGATGCCGCGCTTCTCCGACGCCCGCCAGAGCTTCGACTTCACCGTGACCAATGCCGTGTCCTGGCAGCGGGTGACCGAGGGCCCACGGGACTTCATCGACGTGGTCCAGGAGCCCGAAAAGCCTTTCGACATCGACGCCACGGTGACCATCCGCGGCTTCGCCCTGGGTCCCCGGGCGCTGGCCGAAGCGCGGACCTTCGCGATTCCTGAAGCCCTCTCGGGCTGCCTCACGCCTTTTTGCCACGGGGAGACCTTCGACCCGGCCTCGCCGCTGTGCGCCCGGATCGCGGCGTTCTCAAGGAGCCTCACGATGGCCCGGACGGTGCAGAACCTGCTGGACTGGATGCATCAGAACATGAAGTACGCCGACACGCGAAACGGCACGCTGGACACGATCCTGGCCGGCGGGGAGGGGGTCTGCCACCACCAATGCGCCGCCTTCACGGCCCTGTGTCGGGCCGCCGGCATTCCGGCTCGCGTGGCGCACGGCGTGGTGCTGGATGGGGAGGGACAGTTCAAGGACAACCATGGCAGCCACGGTTGGGCGTCGGTGTACATCGACACCCTGGGCTGGGTGCCGGTGGAGCCGCTGGACCACGGATCGCTGGTGCTGTTCGGCCGCTCGAACTACCTGCTGACCGACTACGCCAACGAGACCCCGGAGGACAACCACTTTTCCTATACCTCGATCCAGGGCTTCGCCTGCGACGGGGAGGTGCTGGCCCTGGAGCCGCAGCAATAGGGGAGAGGCCGAAACGCCGCCTTCGCCGAGAGTGTCATTCTGGAAGCGTCCGCTCCCGGCAAGAGCGGTTCGAAGAATCTCCGTGGCTGTAGCGAGATCCTTCGCTATCTCGCTGCGCGAGATGGACGCTCAGGATGACAAGTTCACGGGAGCCCCGGCTTCTCGGCCAGGCCCATAGGGGAGAGGCCGTGCGCGTCGCGTGCGGCGGCATCTCTTCACCGCCCTGCGAAAACCACATTGGGAGTGATCTTTGCCTATGTCTCCTACCGCCGTTCTCTCACTGACCGGCCTGCTCGTGCTCTCGGCTCCGTGCCTCCCCGCGGGGTTCAACGACATCTTCGCCTCGGATCCCGGCGAGCTCACCCGCAAGCCGTTCATGTGGTGGATTCCGGCGGCCGACCCCGCCGGACCGGCCTCCTGGGAGATCGTGGATGGGGCGCTGCAGTACCGTTGCGCCGGAGCCGTGCTGGCCCCGGCCACCCTCAGCCACTTCGACGCCGGAGTGGACATGCACGACGACTCCACCTGGACGCTGGAGACCGCCTTTCGGCACATCTCCGGCACGCCACCGCTCTCCCAGTATGAGACGGTCATCTACGTGCGCTGGGCCGCCGACACGCCGGGCCACATCGGCCTGCTGTGCCTTTGCTATGACGCCTCCCGCAAGCAGCTTGACTTCCTCAACGGCGATGGCAAGCAAGACCCGATACCGGCCGACCTCACCGGCGAGTTCCATCGCGTACGGCTCGCGGTGCGCGACCGACAGGTGACGGTGTACGTGGACGGCCGGCCGGCGGCGGGGCCGTACGCGCTGCGGTCGCTCAAATGGGAAGGGCCCGCTCAGTTCATCCTCGGTCCCATCACCGTGGCCCAGCCGCATGATCTGATCTGTCGGTGGGACTACCTGGCCTACACCGATCAGGGTGCGCTGGCCCCGGGCGAAGGTGGGTGGGACCCGTCGGCCGACACGGAGCCGGTGGGCATTCCCCACGATCTCGGCGGCCCGGCGCCCGAGGACCCCGAAGCCTTCGCCAAGCACCCGCCCTACGACAACATCCGCGTGTTGTCCAGGGATCGCGGCACCGAAGCCTACGACCGGGCGCTGCCGGAGCACGTGCGCCTGTGGCAGGCTGCGGCGGCCGAGCGGCCTGCGCGGATGACCCCGGACTGCTACACCTACCCCGACACGGGCGGACCGGTCCTGCAGAACTTCTACCGCGGCACCTTCCCCTCCAAGTCCGAGGACGGCCGCTGTGTAGCCATCTTCCACATCACCCGCGGCACCGGAGACACGATCTTCGGCTTCAGCGACTATAAGGTCTGGTACTGCGTGTCTACGGACGGGGGGAAGACCTGGGGCCAGGAGAAACCTCTGGTGCAGGACGGTCCGCAGTACTCACCTCAGCACCCGAACCGCTACGTGCAGGTGGGCAAGAACGGCTTTGTGTTCGCCACCCTGCAGCCCTTCATCTACTCGCTGAGCAATGGCAAGCTGCTCTTGCCGTGCTATTACGGACCGCTGGATGAGCACGGCGAGTACTACAATCCGCTGAGCACCTCCACGTACAGCCAGGTGTTCTGCCTCACCGGCACGTGGAACGAAGCCCGCGACGACCTCACCTGGGAGGCCACGGACCCCATCACCCTCGGGACCGACAAGTCCACCAGCGGCCTGAGCGAATGCGCGATCATCGAGCTTGAAGACAAGCCCGGTCACATCCTGATGGTGATCCGCGCCGGGAATGAGGGCGACCATACCGGGACCGTTCCCTCGTGGAAGTGGAAGACGCTGTCCACCGACTACGGCAGGACGTGGTCGGAGCTTTCACCCTTCACGTTCAGCGATGGCAGCCGGTTCTGGTCGCCCACGGCCCAGAGCAACCTCATCCGCAGCTCGCGCACGGGTAAGGTGTACTGGATCGGTAACATCAGCCGCGTGCGACCCCGTTCCGGCTGGCCGCGGTACCCGCTGGTCATCGCTGAGTTGGACGAGGAGCGCCTCGGCCTGCGCCAAGAAACGGTGACCGTCATCGATGACCGCGGCCCGCAGGATGGCTCGAACATGCAGCTTTCGAACTTCGACTTCCTGGAAGATGCCGCCACGGGAAACATCATTGTGCGCCTCAACCGGTTCAACGGGGGGCCAGGGGCGGACGGGCTGCACACGTATGTGATCCAGGTCAAGTGACGGTGTGCGAGCACACCGGATGCGTGAGCTTCGTGGCGTGTGGACATACTGGCAGTATCCGGCGAGCTGAGGAACCGACGGGCGATGCTACCCACGGGAGGCCACATGGTGTCACGAAAACCGATCGCTGACGAAGAGACGAGCACAGCCCAGACCGCCGACCGCCGTGCCTTCCTCCGCGGTCTTGCCGTTTTTGGCGCCGGCACTCTGGGGGCCGCATCCGTTCACGCGGCGCCCTCGCTCTCGCGGAGGGTGGGCGCGGACAGGCTCACGCGGGCGCCGAGAGCCAACCTGAAGCTCACCACACCTGTGAAACGCCTGCAGGTGGTCAAGCCCGGGACCATCCCGGCCGAGTTCAAGCCACTCGCGTTGCCGAGGCCCGTCGCCATACCGACACCCTCGACGCGTCTGCGGCTGCTCAAGGCGATGATCGGCAGCCCCGGCGGGGCGGACCTCATCAGCGATAGCGGGCTGGAGCCGGCGGCCATCGAGAAGCTGGGGCTCTCCAAGTCGCTGCAGGTGATGTCGAACAACACCCTGGCCTCCGCCTACGCCGCGGGAGTCGTGCTCACGCCCACCGGCTGTGAGTACGGCGAGGGCGTCGCGCCCTTACCCAAGCCTCCCATCTTCTACCAGAGCTGGAGTGGCAGTCTGAGTGTGGAGACGGTCAGCGCGGGCGAGTGCTACGTGCACGGGATGCACCAGATGTCCGCAGATGGGGCGCTGTGGTTCTGCTTTATCACCACTCCCGGTGCGGCGACGGATAAGCTCACGTATCTCCTGGAGTTGAGTATCAATTCCGTCTACAACAACTATCTTGACAGGCTGAAGTTCAGCCTCAACTTCGCGGAACTGACGATGAGCTCCACCTCCGATGGCACGCTGGTGGCCGCCGTGGAGTTGTGCGGCACCGAGCAGAACACCTCCGCGCACTGGTTCGCCATCCACAACAAGCTCTATGAGCTGGGCAGCTTCGGCTTCAACTGGCTGAATGTGATGGCGCTGTAGCTATCGGAGGCGGGCGCAGTTCCGCGGACGCAACTTCCGTCCGCCCCCATGCCGCGGCGCGCCGCAGGCGGGTTCCCGCACGGCAACGCGTGTTGCCCTGCTCCGCGCTGCGCAAGACCCGGAAACTCCGCGTCTCCCTGCACGGCCGTGCGCCGCGGTGGTTGCCGACCGCAGAGCTCGGCTCAGGGTCTGTCTCCGTGGCAAGACCTCCCCCGCCGTCTGCCGCGCCGGCCCGTTCCCAGGCACGCTCCCTCCGGCGGTCTGCAAGGGCTTGGACGGTGACGAGACCTCGGGCGGGTCCATCGGCCGTGGTCGCCGCCGCGCGGGCCGGGCAGGAAAACGGCGTGAGACGCCGAATTACACCTATTCGGCGACGCCGGAGCGAGTGCAGCGCCCGTTACCATGTCGCACAGGTACTACGGAGGGCCGTCTGATGGAGGCACGCCTGCAGGATGTTTTGCGGCAACACATCGACGAGATCGCGACGGAGTGGGCTCTGCGGGCCCATCGCAGCAGCGACCGGTATACCAAGATGCCGCTGTCGGAGGTGGAGCAGGGAGCCAGGCGCATGGTGGGCGCTCTGATCACGGCCGTGTCGGTGAGGACTTCCACGAGCTGTACGAGGTTCTCCAGAGCATCGCCGAGGAACGGGCGGCTCTGGGCTTTGCGCCTTCCGATGTGGGGCGGGGTCTGCTCATCGGCTGCGAGACGGTGCTGCCGATTCTGCAGAAGGCGTTCTCCGACGACGCCCAGCAGCTCGTGTGGTCGGTGGCCCGTATCGAGCGGATCATGCACCGCAGCATTACCATGCTGGACCAGGCCTTCAAGGACACGGAGGCGGCGCGTGAGATGGCCGGCCTGAAGGCCGCGGCGGGTGCGCCTTGCAGCGCACGTGACTAGTGGGTTCAAGTCCCACCGAAAGGA
>CAYRFY010000273.1:0-10039 GCA_964423635.1 uncultured Armatimonadia bacterium
CGGCAAGTGGATCGCCGCCGGCTGTGGGCAGTTCGGCAAGGAGAATCTCTCGCTAATCTCGGTGGACGAGCTGCTGGGCAACAAGGGAGTGC
The DNA here is from genome assembly GCA_964423635.1 of uncultured Armatimonadia bacterium. Taxonomy (GTDB): domain Bacteria; phylum Armatimonadota; class Zipacnadia; order Zipacnadales; family JABUFB01; genus CAYRFY01. Next base: position 93 of record CAYRFY010000273.1, read on the forward strand.
AGCCCCGGGCTCTGGTGCAGGGGACTTCGCAGTTCGAGGGCGCCATCGTCACCCTGTACGGCCACGGCAGCCCGGCGTGGTCCGCAGATGGGAGGCAGATCGCCTTCATCCGCGGGGCCATGCGCGGCGACGGCTCGCTGTTTTCCAACCTCTGTGTGACAGGGGCGGACGGCTCCGGGACGCGCCAACTCACGGCCCTCGACGCGACGCACGGCAAGATCTGCACCGACCCGTGCTTCTCCCCGGACGGCTCGCGCATCGCCTTCACGGTGCTCTCCAGCCGCTTCGGCGTCATCAAGCTCGAGCAGCTCGCCACGATGCAGAACCTGACCTCGGACATCTACACCATCCGCACCGACGGCAGCGACCTGCGCAAGCTCACCAACGACGGCGTGTCCTTCGACCCGGCGTGGGGGCCGTAGAGTGTCCAAGGCGTAGGCCTGGCACGCGCCTCCCCGGCCTTCCGGCGGAGGCGCGGTCGTTTTCCCCCCTGCAGGGCTTCTGCCGTCTCCGGCGAAATACCGCTGCGTGAGTTGGGCTCACACCCGCCATCCATCCATCCGTCCGCCGCATTTCGCCAACGCCCCCGGGGGAGGCCTGCCATGAAGTCACGAACGCAGTACCTGTGGTTCAACACCCAGAACCGGCGCGAGTACATCAACATCACCCCGGAGGTGGAGGCGGCTCTCAAGGAGAGCACCGTCACCGAGGGCTTCTGTCTCGTCTCGGCCATGCACATCACCGCCGGGATCTACGTCAATGACGCCGAAGCGGGGATCATCGAGGACATCGACGACATGCTGGACCGTCTCGCCCCCTTTGGCCCCGACTACCACCACCACCAGACCGGCGAGGACAATGGCGACGGCCACCTCAAGAGCATCCTGTGTCACCACCAGGTGATCTTGCCCATAACCAACGGCCGGCTGGACCTGGGACCCTGGCAGCAGGTATATTATGCCGAGTTCGACGGCCAACGACGCAAGCGCGTGATCATCAAGATCATCGGCGAGTAGGCGTTGTTTGGCGCGGAACAGGCCCGCGCCCTACAGACGGCCGCCGCGCCTGAGCCGTTGCCTTTGTAGGGCGGGGACCTGTGCCCCGCCGGCTTTGTGCACCCTATACTGGCGCGGTACAGGCCCGCGCCCTACAGAAAAACGACGGCGCGGTACAGGCCCGCGCCCTACAGAAAAACGATGGCGCGGTACAGGCCCGCGCCCTACAGGCGGCCGCCGTTGGCGTCCCTTGCTTCCGCCATCATCCACTTCAGGAGGAACTATCGTGTCCGAGCAACTGGCAATCAACGGCGGTCCGCGCACTATCCCCGAGGGGGCCATCAAGCCCTGGCCACCCATCGACGACACCGACCGCGAGCTGGTCATGACCTCGCTCAATGGCGTCAACCACGCCTTCGGCCCCAACTGCACCGCCCTGCAGGAAGAGTTCGCGGCCTGGAATGGCAACAAGTTCGCCATCACCACCAACTCCGGCACCGCCGCCCTGCATATGGGCCTGGTGGCCTGCGACTGCGGCGCCGGGGACGAAGTCATCGTCCCCGCCTACTCGTGGTCCTCGTCCGTGACCTGCGTGATGCAGCACAACTCGATCCCCGTGTTCGTCGACATCGACTTCGATACCATTAACATCGATGTGGACAAGATCGAGGCGGCCATCACCCCCCGCACGAAGGCCATCCTCGTCGTGCACCTGCACGGGCTCTCGGTGGACATGGACCGCGTCATGGCCATCGCCGACAAGCACGGGATCAAGGTGGTCGAGGACGCCTGCCAGGCCCATGGGGCGCGCTTTAGGGGCAAGAAGGTCGGCACCCTGGGCCACTGCGCCGCCTTCAGCCTCAACCAGAATAAGCTCCTGTGCTCCGGGGAGGGCGGGCTCTTCGTCACAGATGACGAGGAGATGCTCAAGAAGGCCCAGGCGCTGTGGTCCTTCGGCGAGACCCGGGCACCCGTGGAGAGTCGCGACTACCACGTCTACGCCATGGGCTGGATGTACCGCAATAACGACCTCACCGCCGCCTTCGGCCGCGCACAACTCCAGAAGCTGGACGCCAACCTCGAGGCGATTCGCCGCAATGCCCTATTGCTCACCGAATACCTCCAGGACGTCCCGCACCTGATCCTGCCCACCGAGCCCGAGGGCTATCTGCACAACTTCTACAACTACACGATCCGGTTCGACATGGCCGCACTGGGGCACGAGGCCGATGCCAGCGAGTTCCGGTTCAAGATCATCGAGGCATTGGCGGCCGAGGGCGTCGAGACCGGAGTCTGGCAGCACTTCATCCTCCCGGCGATGACCGTCTTCCAGGCCAAGAACGCCTACGGCCATGGCTGCCCGTGGTCCTGCCCGGCGGCCGCGCCCGTGAACTACGACCCGGCACAGTTCCCGGTGGCTCAGAAGCATTGCGCCTCCCACACCGGGATGACCAACCCCCTCCGGCCACCAAACACCGCGGAGATCGCCGAGCTGACGGCCCAGGCATACCGCAAGGTCATGACCAATATCGACCAGATCAAGTAACGACCACCCCGGCTGGACAGGCGGACGGCAGACGGCGAACGGCGGACGGCAAACACCCTGGGGCTCCGCCCCAGACCCCGCCAGGGGACCCGTCCCCTGGACCCCGCTATTCGCCTACGCCTGATGGCGAGACGACAGGTGGGCGGCACACCCGTGGCCCGTGAGTAGCTGGAACTCTTGGCCGGAGATTGGCGCGCCAACGACCGCGCGCCAATCTCCGGCCCTCCGCACCGCTCTCCGTCGGGATCAATCCCGCCGAAGAGCGGACAACGGCAGACGGCGGGCTGCAGAGCTTCCGGCGCACCTATTCGGAGGCGCCACCGTGGGAGGGATCCGGATGGGGCGCTTGCCTCTTGTCGACGGCTGGAAGCTGCAATGCTGGGCCCTTGCCGGTCGCGATGCCGCGAGCGTCTCCACACCGAGCGCGGACTGCTCGGGATGGCATGAGACCACCGTCCCCGCCACCGTGCTGACGGCGCTGATCAAGCAGGGCGTGTACCCCGATCCGCGCGTCTGGCCCAATGCCTTCCGTATTCCCGATTCCTCGGATGAGTTCAACCAGGCCCATGACCTGGGCAAGCACAGCCACTTGCCCGATGGCGCCAATCCATGGCGCATGCCGTGGTGGTATCGAGTGGAGTTCGTGCTGGCGGAGCAAGGGGTCAGTGGGCCGGGGAGCCCGCCCCACGGCGACGGAGTCTGGTTGAACCTCGACTGCCTCAACTACCGGGCCGACGTGTGGGTCAACGGGCGGCAGGTAGCCAACAGCGACCAACTGGTGGGCATGTTCCGCCGTTTCCGCCTGGACATCACCGACTACCTCAGGAGTGGAGCCAACGCTCTGGCCATCCTCGTCCATCCCGTGGACCATCCCGGCGTGCCGGATGCGCAGCTCGAGGTCTTCGGGGAGGTCCGGGGCTTCCACAAGGACATCTGCAATGACGTGACCGAGGTCATGACGGTGGGGTACGACTGCTTCCCCACGGTGCCGGACCGTAATATGGGGCTCGTGCAGGAGGTCTTCCTGGAGTTCACCGGCCCCGTGGACATCCGCGACCCCTTCGTCCGCACCGACCTCGACCTCCCCGAGCTAGACCCCGCCCGCCTCACGATCTCGGCCGAGCTGCTCAACACGTCGGCACAGTCGGTGAGCGGGGTCCTCGAAGGCTCCATCACCGACCCCGACGGCGAGACGGTGGCGAGCTTCCGCCGCCCCACCACGCTCCTGAGCCACGAGGCCAGGACAATCACCATCACCCCCACCGATGCGGCGGAGCTGTCCCTGCACAGCCCACAGCTCTGGTGGCCCAACACCTACGGCGCGCAGCCCATGTATCGGCTGGTGCTGACCTTCACCCCGGACACCGGCGCGCCCACGTACGCCGAGACGCCCTTCGGCATTCGCCGCCTCGACCGCGAGCTGTACGAGCTGGACGGTGCCCATGGCTTCCGTCTCTATGTGAACGGTGAGCGCATCTTCCAGCGGGGTGGGTACATCCAGCCCGAGATGACCTTCGACTGGAATCCGGAACGGGTGGAAACCGAGCTTGGCTATCTGCGCCACGCCAACCTCAACTACGTCGCTTTCGAGGACATCCCCAATCCGCCCGACTGGTACCTGGATCTGTGCGACCGGCTGGGAATCATGTTCTGGACCTGCTTCTACGACTGCTATTGGCTGCAGGTCAACCGCCCCTGGGACGTGGACCTGCAGGTGCTACAGGATGGCACGGCGGACATCGCCAGACGCTATCGGAACCACCCGTGCCTCGTGGTGCACATGGCTCAGAACGAGGGCGAGACGCGGCAGGATGTCTACGAGATGTGGCGGCGCACCGTACTGGCCCACGACGACACGCGGTACCTGATCCCCTCCGGGTCCTTCCCGGACTACCGCACCGAGGTGCCCGCATGGTTCGCCCGCGAGCTGCCGGTGGGCTGCAATGACTATATGCCCAAGACGTATAGCTGGCAACTGCCGTGGGTGTACTACAAGCTCGTGCGCGAGGACCGCAACTGGATGTTCATGATCGAGAGCGGGGCCGCCTCGGTACCACCGGTGGAGAGTCTGCTGCGTTTCATGCCGCACCTGTCCGAGCTGCCGCCGCACCCCGGCGACAGCCCCGCCTACCCCCTGGATGAGGCCTGGGCGCACTACGGGGCCAACCGGTACTACGAATGGTTCGATCGCGGCCTGCGTCTGCTCTACGGGGAGCCTGCGGACCTGGCCGACTATGTCTGGAAGGCGCACCTGGTCACATACGACCAGCACCGGGCGCTGTTCGAGGCCGTTCACCATCGCATGTGGGAGATCACCAGCGGCTTCGGGGAGTGGAAGCTCAACAGCGCTTTCCCCGACATCCAGTGGCAGGTGTATGACTGGTACCTGACGCCGATGGTGAGCCTGTACGCCATCCGGAAGGCCTGCGCGAGGCTCGCCGTGCAGCTTTGCCCCCTCGACGGCGCGGTGAGCGTGGTTAACAGCGGCCTTCAGCCGGTGGCCGGCCTGACGGTCCAGGCGACGACTTACGACCTCGAGCTCAATACGCTGTGCCACCGCTCGGCGTCGGTCTCGATGGGGGCCAACTGCTACAGCGAGGTCTTCGCTATCGAGAGGCCCGTCTCGGCCGATGAGGCTCCCGTGTACTTCGTCAAGCTGCTCCTCACCGACGCGGCCGGCGAGCCGGTGGCGGACAACTTCTACTGGCTCTCCCCACGGCTGGATGACTACGAGATCGTGTTCCACGATGACATGCGCAAGTTCCCGGCCAATAGGCCACTGGCGCTACCTCGGCAGAGCCCGTGCCTGCCGGAGCTCGCCGCCCTACCACCGGTAACGCTGCAGGTCGAGGCATCGCGGCCCGAGGGCGATGGGGCCGCAGTGGGCGTGCGGGTGAGCAATGCCGGTGGCGGCCTGGCGTTCTTCGTCCGTCTGCGCGTATTGGGGAAGTGTGATGGGGAAGAGGTGCTCCCGGCCTACTGGACGGACAACTACTTCTCGCTTCTGCCCGGTGAGAGCAAGGCTCTCGCAGTTCAGTTGCCCGGCGCGCCCGCCGGTGGACTTGCAGTGGCCGTGGACGGGTGGAACGTGGAGCCGGGCAGGATTCAGGTGCGCTGAGAGCTCCAGGAAGTCTGCTCTCGGCTTTCTCGTCGTTGCCGTCATCGGCTGTTGTCCTGTCCATCCTGTTGTCATGTCGTCGCCGTCTCCGTCGCCGTCATCCGCCGCTATCCTGTCCATCCTGCTATCTTGTCGTCGCCGTCTTCGTCGCCGTCATCCGCCGTTATCCGCTGTTGTCCTGTCCATCCTGTTATCTTGTCGTCGCCGTCTCCGTCGCCGTCATCTGCCGCTATCCGCTGTTATCCTGTCCATCCTGTTATCTTGTCGTCGCCGTTCCCGTCGCCGTCATCCGTCGTTATCCGCTGTTATCCTGTCCATCCTGTTATCTTGTCGTTGTCGTCCCTCGGGTAGGTGTCCCCCATGACTTCGCGCCAACGTGTCCTCGCTACACTGAGCGCCCGCACCCCCGACCGCGTGCCGCTCACCACCTGGTGCTTCGGCCTCCCGGCCCCGCCGGACTTGCGCTGGGAGGCCGAGGGGCGTCGGAGGGACTACTGGTACTCGCTGCGCATGGAGCACCTGCACAGCCTCCCCCAGCCTTGGGGGCTGGAGGATGACTTCCGGCGCGTGTTGGCCTGGCAGTCGCTGGGGATTGACGATTGGCTGGAGGTCTCTGTCCCGTGGGGTACTCACCCGGACGTCACCTGGACCGATAGTCGGCAGGAGGCCCGGGGTTATCCGGTCCTGGTGCGCGAATACGAGACGCCGGCGGGCGTTCTGCGGCACGCGGTGAAGCAGACCGACCCCGAGCCGCCGGGGTGGGTGGTGCAGCCGGACCATGTGCCCCTGATCGAGGACTTCAATATCCCTCGGGCCTTGGAGCATGCCGTCAGCAGCCCGGACGATGTGGCGCGCGTGGAGTACCTGTTCGGTCCACCGGACGCGGCGGCCCGGCAGTGGTTCTCGGCCCGCATGGCGCAGGTTTCGCTTTTTGCACGCGAACGCTCGGTGCCGATTCAGGCGTGGTCGGCCTTCGGCATGGATGGTGTCGTCTGGCTGACAGGGGCGGAGGCCGGGGTGCTGATGGCCCTGGACGAGCCCGAGGCCTTCTCGCGTCTGGTGGACATCGTGGCCGAGACAGACTACGCCCGCACAGAGCTGGCGCTGTCCTCGCCCGATGTGGACCTCATCGTCCAGCGGGGCTGGTATTCGTCCACGGACTTCTGGTCCCCGGCCCTGTTCGACCGCTATGTGCTGCCCCATCTGCGACAGTTGGCGGCGCTGGTCCACGGCAAGGGGCGCAGGCTGGGCTATGTGATGACCACCGGTGTGCAGGCGCTGGGGGAGAAGCTGGCCGAGGCGGGAGTGGACCTGCTGTATTTCGTGGACCCGGTGCAGGACGGCGTGCCTCTGGAATGGGCCGCGGAGCGCCTTCCCGATCGCATGGCCCTGGTGGGCGGCGCCAATGCGCTGACTGTGGGAGGCGGCGACTCCGGCCGCATTCGTGATGAGGTATTCGCCGCCCTGGACGCACTGGCGGCGACGGATCGCTTCATTCTGCATCCGGTGGACGCCCTCTTCCCGGACACTCCCTGGGAGGGTGTGGAGGCCATGGTCGCCGCCTGGGAGGCATGGTCGCGATGAGCAAGCGCATCGACTGGGAGCTTCCCGCGAAGCCGCTGCGGCCGAAGGTGGGTGTGGTGGGACTCTCGAGCCCGCTGGAGGTGGGGGCACAGCAGGCCCCTATTGCCTCGGCGGCGGTGGCGCAGGCGCTTGCCATGGCGGGCATTGAAGCCCTGGATCTGGGCGCCTTCACCGATGCCAATGGTCCCGCCATCGCCGGTTGCCGGCTGGCCGAAGCCCACGTGGACGCCATCGTCGGGGTGGCGGTAAGCTGGTACGAGGACTATCTGGTCCTGGACCTGCTGGAAGAGTGTCCGGTGCCATTGCTCTTGTGGTCTATTCCGGGCATGGAGACCGGGGCGCTGTGCGGCAGCCAGCAGCTTACGTGCTTCCTCAAGCAGCTCGAGTGCCCCTATCGGTGTGTCTTCGGCGAGGTCGCAGACGCCGCCTGCAAAGAGCGGACTGTGGGCTACCTGCGGGCCGCGGCCCTGTACCGGCGCCTGCGCCGGGCGCGCATCGGCATCGCCGGCAGCCGTGTGGGCGGCATGACCCACACCGCGCCTGCGGAATTCATGCTCAAACGCGCCCTCGGCCCGCGGGTGGTGCCGCTGGACCTCCCGCAGCTCCTGCGCCGGGCCGGGGACATTCCCGACGAGGCCGGCCGCCGCCTGTGGCAAGACATGCTGCAACGGGCCGGCTCAAGCCGCGTGCCGGAGGCTGATGGCCTGAACTCGATGGCCATGTACGCCGCCGTGCGGGAGCTGGTGCAGGAGCACGGGCTGGACGCCCTCACAATCGGCTGCTACCCGGAACTGATGGGCCACGTCTGCCTGGCGGCCTCCCTCTTGGCCGATGAGGGCGTACCTGTGGCCTGCGAGGGCGATGTCAACGGCGCCGTAGGCCAGCTCATCCTGCAACTGCTCACCGGGCAGCCCACCCACAACACCGACTGGCTCAACCCTCTGGTAGACGGCACGGTGGTCTTCACCCACTGCGGGTCTGGGTCGTTCTCTCTGGCCCATCGCCCCGAAAACATCACCCTCAGCGATGTGCGTCTCATGGGCCAGGGCGTCTGCGCGCTGTTCACCGCCAGGCCCGGCCCAGTGACGCTCCTGAGCCTCGCCCCCCTTCCCGACGGATACCAGTGTGCGCTGCTACAGGGCGAGGCATTGCCGACGGAGATGGTCTTCCCGGGCAATCCGGTGAGAGTACGCTTCGAGCAGAAGACTCCCGACCTCATCGACTGGATCCACCAGGAAGGCATCGGGCATCATTGGATGATCGGCTATGGGCATGTGGGAGAGACGGTCAAGGACTGGGCGAGGTGTGCCGGTCCGGGCCTGAGGTTGGTGGAGCCGTAGCGGGCGGGGAGATACGGCCGGGAGAACGTCTCCCCACTCTCCTCCACTCTCCTCCACTCACCCCTCCGCCGGCAAACGTCCCAGCGGCAGATCGCCCTCGCCCAGGATAACCAACGTCAGGCCCTCCCACCCCGTCTCCATCTCCAGCTCCACCGCCAGCTTCCCCTCCTGTGGCTGTACCTCTCCCAGGTCGCGCAGCTTCGCCGACCGCAGCGGGCTTTGGGTCCTCACCCTCAGCGGAGCATCCACCGAGAGCCCGAGCTTGCCCGGTGACAGGCTGAGCCGCACCCGCTCTTGCTCTCCCATGCTCAGCACCGGGATCACCGCGAACTGCCCTATGCGCTGCGGAAGAGCGATCACGTCCGTGTCCTCGGCCAGCCAGTCGGGCTGTACCACACCGCCGGTGAGGACCGGGCGGGCTCCGCGCATCCAGTAGGCTGCGTCGATGGCTCGCCACTGGGTGGGGCTGAAGCTCCCATTCTGCGGGATGCCGGATAGGCACGGGGTGAACCCGAAGGCCACGCAGAGCGCCAGATAGCGGGGCTCATCCCGCCAGTACAAGGGCAGCATCGCCCGTTCCGGCTCGTGGTGAATGTCGGTGTCGTAGCAGAACTCCACCGCATCGCGCCAGGCGACCGCGGCGTCGAAGTACGGGCACTCCAGCCAGTACAGGTCGCCGTACGGGTGGTTCTGGGCATTCATCAGCAAGCCGCGTTGCTCGCCTGTGCTGCGAACCGTCTGGCGCAGGCGCCGATGCAGGTCCATCCATTGATCCGGCAGCAGCGGTCGGCGCAGGCGGTACTCGGTGCTCTCGAACATCGCGCCGCCGTCCAGGTAGATCCAGCCGGGATCATAGCGCCGGCACACCGCCTCGACTCGCGCCAGCCAGTGCTCGGCCCACGGAGAGAGAATGTTGACAAAGTGCATCTCGCTCAGCGGATTGTCTCGGAAGCCGCTGAAGTAGGGCTTGCCCTCGGCGGTCTGCATGGCCCACTCCGGGTGCTCGGCGAAGGCCGTCGTAGCCGAGTCGATGAGGCTGCCCTGAATGTAGGCGCCCATCTGCACGCGCGAGTCGCTCTGGAACGCCGCGATCCGCCCTGCGAACCACTCCGGGGTCACGATGAGATTGCCGGGCTCATTGAGGAACGGGACCTCGGTCTCGTAGTCGCCGTCCAACGACCAGGCGAAGATGCCCAGGGGCAGCGAGCGGTCTCCCAGGCGCGTCGCCAGAGCGTGGGCGTCGCTCAGGCTCCTGTCCGTCGTCTCCGGGTCGAGGTGCCAAAAGCCCCCGGCGGCGGTGGTCTTCACCCACTCCGGTACCGGGTAAGTGTTGGCCTCCACGAACTGAGGCAGCTCCCGGTACT
>CAYRFY010000274.1:0-10007 GCA_964423635.1 uncultured Armatimonadia bacterium
AAAAAACGCATATTCAAGCATGGAATTCGTGGCCTAGCTCTGGTCACTTGCAGAATCACGACCGAGTGGAGCCGTGGCAAGCGATTCCGGGAACAGAAGAGGCGCCGCTGCGGCGGCACGCGTGCCGGGCAGCGTTCTGCGCGAACCATAGGGTGCGCGGCACCGTGCTCCATCGGACGCGCGCCGTGGTTGCCCCGCACCGCGGCGACGGGGCGGACCTCCTTGCCTGCAGGTCCCCGCCCCTCCCACCACGAACCACCCTCCCGCGCACACTGACTTCTCACTCCCGGCCCGACCAGGGCTCTCACCAGGAGGTCCGCCATGCTCAGGGTCCTTCACGCTCTCGGTGTCTTCGCCCTTACGGCGGCCATCGCTGCCGCCCAACCCGCTCCCGGAGGCGAGGCCATGCCCTTTCCACTGATCGAGACCGATCCCGACAGCGGCGCCGAGGTCTACCTGCTCGGGGCCGACGACCGCCCCGCCGACAACATCTATGGCGAGCAGCCCTATAGCGACGCCACGAGCCGCCGCATCGCCATCCGCTACTACCCCGGCGAGGACAAGCCCGGTGGCATTTCCATCCTCGACCTGCAGGACGGCTCGCTGCACACCGTACTGGAGGGCAAGCCCCCGTTCCCGGCCTTCCACGCCTGGGGGCAATACCTGTACTACAACCAGAAGGTCGACGGGCAGCTCATGCTGCGGCGCTGCGAGTATCTCACCCTGCAGATCGAGGACGTGGCGCCGCTGCCGGCGGAGGTCGGGGGCTTCAGCTATGGTACGGTCTCGCCGGACCTGCGCTGGTATGCCGTGAGTGTAGTCCCCACGGAGGGTGGGCCCTCGAAGGTCTACCTGATGGACCTGCAGACCCGGGAGTTCTCCCTGCTTTTGGACAAGCCGGGCTATCACGCCAAGCACGAGCAGTTCTCGCGGGACGGGCGCAATCGGGTGCTGATCCAGCTCAACCAGATGCCCGATGTCAAGCAGGTGCTGCTCGGGGAGCTTGAAATCGGTGGCGAGGCGAAGCTCTTCCCGGCCGACCGCCCACACACGCCGCGCCCCACCGGCCATGAGGCCTGGATCGGGACAAGCGACCGCATCTTCTACTCGACAGGCGCCGACGAGGGCAGCCAGGGGAACATCTGGACCTGCGCCGTGGGTGACGAGCACCCCACGCTCGTTCCCGGCGAGGGCAAGCGTTTTGGTCACGTGAGCGTCTCGCGCTGCGGCCGCTACTGGATCGGCGACACCGGCGAGGAGGGTATCCCGATCTACATCGGGAGCCTGCAGTCGGGCAAGTGCAAGCGGGCCGTGGTCTCCCGGACGGTGTACGATGGGAAGCAATGGGCCCACGCCCATCCGTACCTGACGGCGGATAACAGGTGGCTGATCTACGCCTCGACCCGCGGTGGTCACGCCCAGGTCTACGGCGCCAGGCTCGCGGAGGGCTGGCTGGAGGAACTGGACTAGGGGGTGGGGATTGGGGGATGGGGGGGCGGGGAACGTCAGACCACAGAGACGCAGAGAGCACGGAGAGCACGGAGAACACCGAGCACAGAGAACGGCTAACGGCTGCAGCGGCGAGAGAGGGTCCACGCTGTCGTGCCGTCGGCCGTCATCCTGTCGTTGCCCTGCGGTCCGCTGCACCGAGAGGCCTACTGCCCATGTCCGACAGACGCTTCGTCAGCCGCGCCGGCGAGAAGCTCGCCCACGCTTTGGATCACTTCGCCATCGACCCCGCCGCCATGATCTGCGCCGACCTGGGCTGCCACGTGGGCGGCTTCACCGACTGCCTGCTGCAGCGCGCTGCCGCCAGGGTGTACTCCGTGGATACCAGCCACAATATCCTCGACTGGAACCTGCGCAATGACGGGCGCGTCGTGCTGATGGAGCGCACCAATGCCCTGCACGTTCATCTCCCCGAGCCCGTGGATCTCGTGACGGTGGATGTGGGCTGGACGCCGCAGCGGCTGGTGCTGCCGGTAGCGCTGGGGCTGCTGGGGCCGGGCGGGACGGTGGTCAGCCTCCTCAAGCCTCACTACGAGGCCACGGATAAGGAGCGCATCCGGGGCAAGGTGCGCGACGAGCTGGTGGCGGGGATCGTGGCGCGCACGGTGGAGGAGCTGAGGGCGGCGGGGATCGCCGTGGAGGACACCGTCGAATCGCCGATCCTCGGCGGCAAGGGCAAGAACCGCGAGTTCCTGCTGCTGATCCGGGGAGGGAGTAGCTGAGGGGACGGCGAATCTGGGCTGGGGTCGGTGCCCCCGCGGCCGCCCCCCCCCGCGGTATGCCACACCACACGCCCACGGGCGTTTGAAAAGGAGCATCATCTCGTGAGTGCCATCAAGCTTTCCGACAGCCAGACCGCCGAGGCCACCAAGCCCGTCATCGGCGTATTCGCCACAGGTGACCCGCGTGTCGACCAAGAGTCCCGCGCGCGCTGCGTCAACATCGTGGAGATGGGCGCCAGGGTCCTCGCCGACCGCATGCAGATGTCGGATGGGTCGGCGGTCAAGGTCGTGTACTCGCCGATCCTCGTGGACGGGGAGAAGGAAGCGGACATGGTGGCCCGGCAGCTTCAGGCCGAGGGCGCCAATATCCTGGTCTGTCTCCCGGACACCTGGGCCTTCCCGCAGCTCGGCCTGATCTCCCTGCTCTCACAGTTCCCCGCCGACACGCCGGTGAACCTCACCTGCGGCAATTCCGGCCCTAAGCCCGGAGTGGTCTTCGCCCATGCCGTCAACGGCGCCCTGGCCCAATCCGGCAGACTCACGCACCTGAACGTGGGCACCTGGCCCGACACCGGCCAAAGCCCGCAGATGACCGAGGGCACTGCGGAGGCTCTGGTGGACTGGGCCTATGCGGCGGTGGCCAAGGTCGCCCTCAAGGGGCGGCGCGTGGTGATCTTCGGACACGACAGCATGGGCATGGAGACGGCCTTGGCCCACATCCTGCCCACCCGCAAGACCTTCGGCCTCGAGATCACCCGGCTGGACATGAAGCTCCTGGCCGACATGCTCAATAAGGAGGCCTATGACGCCGAGGAGCTCAAGGCGCTCCGGGCCTGGGTGGACAAGATGGTGGGCGGCCGCCTGACCTTGCGCGACGAGGCCGACAGCCGGCGGTTCAACCAGAGTCTGGGCATGTACCTGATCGTCCGCGACCTGCTTTCCGAGCTCAACGCGGTGGGTGGCGGGTTCATGAGCCAGCTCGAGTGGGGCTCAGACCGCCGCGGCCTGCCACTACCCGTGGCCGATGCCATGGAGTCCTTGTTCAACTCCACCTTCGACCACAACGGCCGCAAGGCCCCGCTGCCCTTCGCCACCGAGGCGGATGTGCAGGGCCTGCTCACCATGCTCTACAGCACCTGGCTCACCGCCGGCAATCCCCCGCTGTTCATGGACTTCCGCAAGGTCTGGGAGCCCTGGGAGATCAATGCCAAGGCCGAGGAGGTCGGCCTGGGCGACGTGGAGCCCGATGCCCTGTGGCGGAAGAAGGGTCTGGTGGATGGCGACAACTCCGGCAGCGCGGCCTTCGACTGGGCGGCGATGCCCGGCGCGAGCGTCGAGGAGATCATGTCCGGCGTCTCCATGCCGCTGGCCGACGAGTTCTACTTCCCCGGCATGGGCAACTCGATGACCTTCGTCTCCCCCGCGGGCATCGACGGCGTCGCGGCGAGGATGGCGTACAGCTCGCTGACCGGCATGTTCTCCCTGATCTGGGACGAGGCCACCACGGTCTCCTTGCCGGAGAAGCTCAGCGTGGCGGTGTGCAATACGTCTTCGCCCGACTGGCCGCACACTTTCGTGGTGCCCAAGTACGCCTCGATGGGCGAGTACAAGCAGTTCGCGCCCGCCAACCACTTCCACATGACCTGGGGCCTCAAGCCCGCGCGCCTGCAATACTGGATGGACCTTGCCAACGTCCTCTCCGTGGCTCCGTGGCAGGCCAGGCCCACCTACCTCGAGGGCGTCGACAGACCGACCCCGCTGATCTACCTGCTCAACGGCGGCGAGGCCGCGACGAAGCTGAAGCTGGCGGGCAACTGAGGAGCCAAGAGAGCTCAGGGAGCAGAGGGGAACGGCGAGAGGGGCTTGAGGCGGGGAGACGGATCAACACAGAGAGCGGCGAGAGAGGCCGGAGACCGGCCAACGTCTCACCACGGAGAACGGCGAGAGAGGCTTGAGGCGGGGAGACGGATCAACACAGAGGCGCAGAGAGCGCGGAAGACGGCGAGAGCGGCAACGGCGGACGGCATGTGTCGTCCGCCGTTGCGCTTTTCCGGGGGTGTCCGAGCCCACAGCAGGCGCGACCTACTCGCGCCCTGAAAGCAGTTCGGCGATCAGCCCCGCGTCCAACTCCTGATCCGAGCCCACTACGTACACAGGCTTGTAGACCCCGCCCATGCCCATGCGATTGAGCACCCGCACCGCCAGCGTGGTCTCCTGCCCGGGGGCGGCGTAGTCTCCGGGCTCGAAGACGAAGGGCCTCACCCAGATCTGCTCCGGCGCCAGACCCGTACTGTCGCAGGTGTGCTCGAAGACCTGCCTGCCATTGATGAACACCACGGCATCCTCATCCACGGCCTCGAAGTACAGGTAGACGTGTCTGCGGGCCACGTCCGCGGGCACCGTGCCGGTGATGCGGTACCAGCCCAGGCCGGTATAGCCCTCGAACCCCTGCCGCTCCCAGCCGTAGCCCTCCCCCACCTTGATGGGGCACCAATCCGCGGTGCTGTGGTTCACAGAGGCCCAGTCGGCCCGGACGCCCTCGTCCCTGGGGTCGGTGTGGAACTGCCAGTCGCCCGGGAGCCGCCACACCACCAGCCTGTCGCGATCCACTTGGCCCAGCCTGCCGTGGACGCGGACCTTATCCCGCCAGTCCTTGATCTTCTGCGGCACGTCCACGGGGCCCTCGGCGATGTGGGTGATCTTCTCGCGGTCGGCGATGGTCTCGAACCGGTCGATGAGCTCGCCGTACCCCGGGCCCACGAACTCCGGGCCGCGCATGAGCTTGACATAGATGATGGGGATCTCGGCCAGCTCCACGCGCCGCAGGATCTCCGGGGTCTCGGCCAGCTCCTTGGCCCACGCAAACAGCCTGTCGGCCTCGGCCAGGAAGTCGCGGGACAAGAAGGGACTATCCATCGGATAACGGATGCCACCTTTGGGCGCCGCCAGACCGTCGGCGTGCTCCACACCCGTGGCCTTGAGCAGCTCGTTGTACTGGTCGATGGCCAGGCCCGCGCGGCCGTAGTAGCCCCAGATGAAGTCGCGCATCAGCTCATCCACATCCAAAGACGGGTCCCACATGAGCTTGGCGAATACCCAGCAGCGCATGGCCTGGAACTCGCTGCCGGAGCTTTGATAGGCGCCCTGCTCCATGACCCCGGCGGCGCCGTGGTTCACGAAGTAGCGGATGTTGTCGGCGATGGCGTGCATATTGGGCATGGGCGCGGTGTAGTGGCTGAAGTTGACGCAGTAGTCCCAGATGTGGATCGGGGCGCCAATGGCCTCCCAGGCCTCCATCGCCCGGCTGAACTCCTCCACCTGCCTGGAAGGGGTGAAGGGATACGCCCAGGTGGCCCGGTCCGTGCAGAGCTGGATCGCCACATTCGGCCGCGGCCGGATGGTCTTGGGCGGCTGAACCGTCTCCAGATAGGCCAGCGTCGAGACCTTCACCTCGGGGAACTCCACCGCCACGGCGTCCGCCACGGCATTGACAAAGTGCAGCAGGCTCCCACAGTCGGTGCCCTCGGCCTCGTCGATGGCGCGGCAGTGCGGGCACTGACAGGTCTGCCCGCCGTCGTTCTTGGAGACGCTGATGATCTCGCTATCCGGGTGCTCGCGCAGGATGCGCAGCGTCGCCTCGGTGGCGATGCGGATCACCTCGGGGTTGGTGAGGCAAAGCTGCTGGGTGATCCGCTTGCCGTCCTTGGTGAGCATGAAGTAGTCGGGGTGCTCTTCGTAGTACTCTCCCGGCGGCACGAGAGTATTGAAGGTGTGGACGAACAGGGCGTAGTCCACGTGACCGCCCCACTCCTCGGGCACGGCGGCACTGGGGGCATTGGTCCGGTTGTACAAAGAGAAGGTGCCGTTGAAGGCGTCGTGGTAGAAGGGGTCCCGGATCTGCAGGACGGGAACGAAACTCCGGGGCACGGGGGAGAAGACCAGCGTGGGGCGCTTGGGGATGCGGAACTCGTCCTTGGTGTACCAGCGGCAGCCCAGGTCTTCTTCCAGCAGGGCGAGGACGGCGTTGATCGGCCCGCGCTTGCGGCCGCCCAGGAGAAACAGCCGCTCGCCATCGACGATGATGGCATAGCCCTCATCGCCGAGGCCCTTGTCCTTCTGCGCCGGTTTGGCGAACTGCGTGGCCCGGTTGGTCTCGCCGATGCACAGCTCATGTGTCCGGACGGCGGTACTGTCGCCCACGATGGGGAACTGGGCCCCGGTCATCTCAGACAGCCAGTGTGCCAGTTCCTCAGCCGCCTTCTGCTCCTGGGGCGTGGGGTCGGTGGGGATCACAATGGTGTAGTCGGTCTGGCCCGAGCGGGCAAGAGCGATCGGCGCGGCCGGGGCACCGCTGGGCTTGAGGGCGTTTTGCCACTGGCCCCAGCGGGCGGGGGCCGCCTCGGCGCTACCAAAGAGGGCCAGAGCCCCCAGCAGGACGGGCATCAGAAGTAAGCGTTGAAACATGGTCGATAGGCCTTTCGTGTGCGTCGATCATCGCGGATGCACGAGGGCGCGCGGGTCCGCGAGCCGGATAGTCTCCACGGCACGGCCGCTGCAGCCTGCCGCGCCGACACAATCTGTGTTATTCCACATCCACGCCGCCTTTACCTCCGACAGGTGGTGGTTGGCGGGGGGCCGGCAGGCAGCGGCGGAGCGCAGAACACCGCGGGGCCCGACACCGCCCGGTTCTCTGTGTTTTCCCCATGTCGCTTTCCGTGGAACTCCGTGCTCTCCGTGTCATGTGGATCGCGGCCGGAATGGCCCGATCTGCGTGGTGAGAGCTCGCCGCTTTTCCCGGTATTTCGATCTTATATTTGATCGAACAAATGCTTGACACCCGTCGTCACTTGCTGTATAGTGCTTTCCGGGCTGTCGTGTCCCCAGTTTTGGGGGCACGTGGCATTGCCGTGCGCGGCGTTGTGCGAGGCGGATCAGGTGAGTGGAGGGTGTCGGCATGCAGGTGTGTGTCCAGGCGATACCCGGCGAGCTGCGGCGTCGCCGGGCGTGGGTCTGCTGGCGTTACGAGGACCGTGAAGGCAAGCCGACGAAGGTGCCGTACAATCCCCTGACAGGCAGACGGGCCAAGGCCAATGACCCCACGACGTGGACGAGTTTCGACAGCGCCGTAGCCGCCATCGGGCGCTACAGCGGGATCGGCGTCATGTTCTCCGACGGTCTGTGCGGCGTGGATCTGGACCACTGCCGTCATCCGACGACAGGCGCCATCGAGCCGTGGGCGCAGGAGGTGATCGCCACTCTCGACTCGTACACCGAGGTCAGTCCCAGCGGCGAGGGGGTGCATATCCTGCTGTTGGCCCAGTTGCCCCCGGGCGGCAGGCGCAGGGGCAAGGTGGAGATCTACGGCGAAAGCTCGCCGCGGTACTTCACCGTCACCGGCGCGCACCTGGAGGGCGCGTGCAGCGAGGTTCAGCCACGCCAGGCGGAGCTGGAGGCCGTGCACGCCAGGTTCATCGGAGAGAGACCGGAAATGTCAACGGTGGTGGCGGCGACGGGGAAGGCAACGGCGGCGACGGCGACACCGGGAGCGGCCACCTCGGGACCGGCTACGTCCGGCACGGCGACGGCCGTCTCAACGACGGGACCGGCCACGTCCGGCACGGCGACGGCCGTCGCGGCTCTGGGACCACCTCCCGCGCTCGCCCCGTCCTTGCCGTCCCCGTCGTCCTTGCCGTCCCCGTCGTCCCTGGCGTCCCCGTCGTCGTTTTCCGACGCCGAGCTTGTGCATCAGGCCTGCACGGCCCGCAATGGCGCGGAGTTCTCCCGGATGTGGGATGGCTCCTACCCCGACGATCGGTCTCGAGGCGATCTGTCCCTGTGCTGCCATCTGGCCTTCTGGACCGGGGGCGACGCGGAGCGCATGGACCGTCTGTTCCGCCTCTCCGGGCGCTATCGGGAGAAGTGGGAGCGCGTCGACTATCGCGAGAGGACGATCGCCAGGGCCCTGGAGCAGGTGACCGAGTTCTATCGGCCGCCGGAGGAAAGCCGCCGGGCGGTGGCCGAGGCTATCGCCCGGGCCGAGCGGGGCGAGGAGGCCGCGGTGTGGGAGGCCATCGAGCCCCTGGCGGCTCTGCCCCGGGAGCAGTACGCCGAGGCGCGGC
This sequence comes from uncultured Armatimonadia bacterium, assembly GCA_964423635.1. GTDB lineage: Bacteria > Armatimonadota > Zipacnadia > Zipacnadales > JABUFB01 > CAYRFY01. The sequence goes on from CAYRFY010000274.1 coordinate 8,351, forward strand.
GGGCGCTGAAGGCGGCGCTGGGCAGCGGGATCGCGCTGGGGAGACTGGACGCCGAGGTGAAGAGGATGCGCCGGGCGCAGCAGGAGGCCCGGCGCACGGCACTGCGCGCCGGCAGCGGGCGCCCGATGGTTGCTATCGGTGGTCAGTTGCGGGATACCGTCGAGCAGGCGGCGCAGGCGCTGTGGCAGGCCAACGAGCCACCGCGGCTGTTCGTGCGTGCCGGCGGTATCGTGCGCATCGTGCGGGATGAGCGGGGGCGACCGGGCATCGCCCCAGTGGGCGTGGACGAGCTGCGCAACGAGCTCACCGCGGCGGCGGACTTCGTGCGCCACACGCCTCAGGGCGATGTCGACTGCGATCCGCCCCTGACCGTCGTGCGCAGCATCCTGGCCCGGGAGCACTGGCCCCTCCCGGGCCTGGAGGGGCTGATCGAGACCCCCACGCTGCGGCCCGATGGGAGCATCATCACCACTCCCGGCTACGATCCGGCGACGCTGCTGCACTTGTCCCCCGCGGACGCCGGCGGGGCGTGGCCGGCAATACCCGAGGTCCCCACGGCCGATGACATCTGTGGAGCCCGGTCGCTCCTGGACGAGCTGGTCTGCGACTTCCCGTTCATCTCCGAGGCGGACCGGGCCAACTATTTGGGCCTCCTGCTGACCCCGCTGATCCGGCCGGCGGTGGCGGGCTGCGTACCTTTGGCCATCATCGACGCCCCCCAGGCGGGGACGGGCAAGAGCCTGCTTTCCGAGATCGTGGCACTGATCGCCACCGGCCGCCGCGCCCCGCTCCTGGCCGCCCCCCGCGAGGATGAGGAGATGCGCAAGCGTCTCACGGCCGTCCTGCGGGAAGGCACGCGGCTGGTCATCTTCGACAACGTCGACCACCCTCTGCGGTCGCCCAGCCTGGCCCTGGCGCTGACGGCCGGCGTCTGGCAGGACCGCGTCCTGGGCCAGAGCGAGAGCGTGGCCCTGCCGCAACGCGCCACGTGGATCGCCACAGGCAACAATGTCGGCCTGCGCGGCGATCTGCCGCGACGCAGCTACATGATCCGCCTGGATGCCCGCCGGACCCGGCCGTGGCTCCGGGATACCGCGGGCTTCCGACACCCGGACTTGCTGGGCTGGGTGGAGCAGCAGCGCGGCCGCTTCGTGACGGCTCTCCTCACCCTGGCCCGGGCCTGGTACGTGGCGGGCCGGCCACCGGCGGCAACTCCGACGGTCGGCGGCTTCTGCCGCTGGTCCCAGACGGTGGGCGGGATTCTGGCCCACGCCGGAGTGCCGGGCTTCCTGGGCAATCTCGAAACCCTCTACGAAGAGATGGACGAGGAGGGCGAGCAGTGGCTGGCGTTCCTCACGGCCTGGGAGGAGTGTGGGGGCCAGGAGGGGACCACGACGACGGAGCTGATCTCGCGCATGATGGGGGCGGAGGAGCTCCAGGCGGCCTTTCCCGACGCCGCCATGGACCGCACCGGTAGGCCGGACGCCCGGCGCCTGGGGCACCTACTGAGACGCAAGCTGGGCGTGCGAGTGGGAGAGCCCGCGCGATGGGTGGAGAAGGTGGACAGGACGACGCGCGTCGCGACGTGGAAGCTGCGCCGGCAGGAGTGACGTCGGTGCGGTTCTTGCGGTTCTTGCGGTTCTTTTCCGCGCACTCG
>CAYRFY010000275.1:0-9361 GCA_964423635.1 uncultured Armatimonadia bacterium
TGGAAGACCGCAGGCACGGTGGCTGTTCTGCTGGTGTTCCGGCTACCGGCGTGACTTCAATGGCCTACGTTGCGATCTTCCAAGACCGCAAGGTCAGTCTCTCACCCTTCGCCAGAACCCACAACCCCGATCGAAAACCTCCGTGCCCGCGGTCTTCCAAGACCGCACGGTCAGCCTCTCACCCCTCTCCTGAGCGGCCCTACCGTGCAAGCGGCTCGCAGAGACGCCGAGGGGGGCCGGGGGTGAGGCGCCATCAGTGCCGTCCGCCCTCGGCCGCGTACCGCAGGATGTTCACCAACAACCGGTCGGCCACGGGATGCCCCAGGTTCTCGCGAACCAACAGCGTATTGAGGACGAACCGCCCGTGGCCGAAGGGATACACGGCCACCAGCAGCCCCGACGAGTACCCCAGCGAGACGTTGTTCGCGCCCGCAACGGCCTCGGCCGGAGGCTCTTGACCGCTGAAGGCGATGTCCGGCACGATCTCCCGGTAATAGGCGTAGTCCATCAGGCCGCCCGCCGGCAGTCCCTCGAAGATGGCATGGGTCTTGGCCCACTCGTCCTTGTGGTACAGCCAGCCGGGCAGTCCGACCAGATCGCCTTTCTCCGCCAGAGGCAGCCAACGGGTGGCGCTATCGCCCTCGCGGAAGACCTCCGGGCAGAGGAAGACCGCCGTGGCCCCGCCGGCCACACGCTCGGCCAGCTTCCCCCAGACAGCGCCATCCGCCGGGTCGGGAGCGCGTCCGCCGGCCAGAATCACCTCGCCCATTGCCGGCCCGACCTTTGCGACCGACTGCACCGTCACCCCGTGCGCGGCCAGCCAGGAGGCCAATTGCGCGTCCTCACCCCACAGGGTCACCTCCGACGGTGCCTGCGGCAGAGCGGTGCGATCCGTTGCCCAGAAGCCTGCCTCGCCACCCGTCGCGGCCCCGCCGGCCTCGAAAGCACCTAAGAACCGATACTCTCCCGCCGGACCGTCGATTTCAAGCTCCCGCTCCAGCACCGGGAGCGCGAAGGGCGGCTCCTGCCCATTGCCCACGGATGGGATCCGCACCGTCACGGCCTCGTCCAGCAGCCTGGCCATCCCCGGCCCTACAACCTGCACGCGCACGGCGTACTCCCCCGGAGCCAGCACGTCCTCGTTGGCCAGCACGGCCCGCAGCCGCACGGTGTCGCCGAGGTACACCTGCACCGGCTCACAAAACAGGCACAGCCGCAACGGGGCCAGACCCTCGAACACCGCGTCCACCGTTCCGGGCTTGAGCTCCCGGAAAGTGGAAAACAGGCCCTCGCCACTCATGCCCTGATCCACCGTGCCGGTGAGGCTGTGGGCCACGAGGTTGGGATTGGCGCGCAGGGCGTTCAGGCCCAGCAGGCGCTGCCCGGCCATCTTCTCTACACCGGCGGTGAAGAAGTCCTCGGGGCGGGCGAAGCACTCGTCCATCCGCCAGCGCTCCCAATCGCGGAGGAAGCCGTCCAGGCTTGCCCGGTAGAACCGGGCGTCTTCCAGCTCCGTCCTGCCCAGACGCTCGTAGTGTCTGGCCACCCGGCACAGGTCCACGCCACTGCCGATGCCGTATTCGGAGATGAAAAGCGGCTTGTCCCCGGCACCCATGGTGCGAAGCTGCTCGATCGTGGCCGCGGTATGGGGCACGCGCGGGTAGGGATGGCGGTCGCCGAGCACGGGCTCCCACCCCGTGGATCCCGGATTGCTCAGGGTGCCGAAGCGGTCGGTCTCGCCGAGCTCCTCGGCCACCTCGTACGGCGCGAAACCGGCGGCATCGGGCTGAGGGCCGGGGGCGAGCATCCCGAAGCTCCACGGAGCGCCGATGGCCCCTGCCGCATCGATGTGGCCCCGGGGGCCGTCCTCAACTCCGTCGGCCGAGCGGACGGTCACCTCCAGCCCCGTCGAATCGGCCCCGTGGCTGCCATTGCCCCACCCCACCACGAAATCCAGCGTATCGCCGGCCGCCACCTCCAGGCCCTGCTCCCAGATGCACTCATTGCCGCGACCCTCGAGGTTGAGTAGCTCGGAGAACACCGCTGTACCATTGTGCAGCACATGTACATCCACCGTGGCCTCCTGGGCGATGCCGCGAAACAGCGCGGAAAGCCCGTACTCTCCGGACTGCGGAGCGGTCCAGCGGATCGCGCTGTACTCGCCATCGGGGCCGGGGTGGAAGGCCATCTGCCCCGGCGGCCAGGTGATGCCCAGGCCGCTGAGCGGATGATCCGTAGGGTTGAAGCTCACATTGGGGTCCGGGCCGGCTTGGGTCCGCCACAGGCGCAGCCCGGCCATCTGGCCCACATCCGGGAGGTCCCAGCGACCGGAGTTGAGCATCACCATCCGGGCGTCGTCCAGCTCCCGCACCAGGGGCAGGCACGCCGCCGCGTGGCGGAAAACCGGGCCATCAGGGGTCTCGTTCAGCAGCCCCCAGATGACGAGGGAGGGGTGGTTGCGGTCGCGCCGTATCATCTCCACCAGGGAACGGTCGAAACGCTCTGCCATCTGCGGCGAGTCCTCCAGACACCAGCTCCCGTAGTGCTCCTCATACACCAGCAGCCCGATCTCGTCGCACAGGTCGAGTTGGGCCTCCGTGGCCACCCCGGCGATGAACCGTATCGCGTTGAAGCCCATGACTTTCACGTTGAGCAGATCGCGGCGCAGCATGTCCGGGTCCGGAGGAAACTGCAGGCCCACGGGGCAGTGGTTGCCCGTGTGCGAGCAGCGCAGAAACAGGCGCCTGCCGTTGAGGCGGAAGTACCCCCGCTCGAAGGTGAACCGCCGGAAGCCGCAGCGGACCGAGGTCTCGTCCACATCCGCGGAGCCCTCGGCCTGGACCCGAGCGCTGACGCGGTATAGATACGGATCATTGAGCTGCCACAGACGGGGCTCGGGGACGGCGAGCTCGGTCTCGAGCACGCTCTCTCCGCCGGGTAGCTCGAGTGCCATGTGCGTGGAGGCCAGCGTGTGCCCCGCAGCGGCCGGGCCGGCGGTGAGTTGCACCTGAGCCTTCACCTCCGCGCCGGCGTTTTGAACCGTGGCCTGCACGGCAATCCTGCCCGTCCGCGGGTCCGGGCGCGCGAACAGGTCCGTGAGGCGCACACCGGGCGCCAACACAAGCTGCACCGAGCCCACGATGCCGCCGTGGTTGTACGAGCCACCGCCGCTGTAGGGGACAACCTTGTTCCGCGCGGGCGTCTGGCGCAGGACATAGCCGTCGATGGGCTCATCAGTGGGGTTGAGCACCCGCACGGCGACGAGGTTGTCTTCTCCCTGCCTGCAGGCATCGGTGATGTCCAGTGTGAACGGACACTCGCCGCCCTCATGCTCGCCCACGGGGCGCCCGTTCACCCAGACGTGGGCCAGATAGTCCACGGCCTCGAACCGCAGAAGCACCCGGCCGCCGGTGTGTGGGCTCACGGGGCAGTCGAATTGCCGCCAGTACCAGGCGACCCCGTGGTAGCCCGGAAAGGCATCCTGGATGATCCAGGGCACCCTGGCGGGAACGGCCTGCGGCACCGCACCTTTCGGCCACCCCTCGTCACGGCCAACGTTCTGAGGATCCACGGCAAGCAGCCATTCGCCATCCAGCGACAGGATCATGGAAGGCCCTCCCTGGGCATGGGCAATGGATAGGCAAAGCAGCGCGATCAGTGTCCGGAGGAGGATGTGCAGGGCGGCGGGCGTCATGAGAGGCACCTCCGGGGCGAGCTGTGGCGACAAGAGCGGGTGTCACGACGGACGGCAGTTCCCCATCGGGTCGCCCTCGGCCTGCGGGAGGCGAGGTCGTCTGAGCTCTCACGGCGAAACCTACCACCATTCGAAGATGCCGTCGCACGCTGATAAGGAGTGTTCCTCTTGACCCACCGACTCGTGCTCACCACCGCCACAGCCCTCCTGGCAGGCCTCTGCCTGGCGGCCCCGCCCAAGGTGGCCGTCGTCTACAGCTCCTGGCCCGACGGGAATGCGTCCTTCTCCGCTGAGTGGGATGACGCACTGGCCCATCTCGGCTGGCCCAGCGAGAAGTTCGAGAACACGCAGATCGCCACACTGGCCGACCGTCTGGCTCAGTTTGACCTCGTCATCGCCGCCGGCGTTGCCAATTACGAGCATCCCCAGGACATGACGCCCTATCGCGAGCAGTGGCTGGCCTTCCTGGAGCGCGGCGGGTGCCTGCTGGTCACCGATGCCAGCTATGGCACGGCGCTGGACCAGTGGGTGAACACCTTCGGTCCCGAGTACAGGCTGACGACGACCACCTGCATCGCGCACCGCGAGGGCACCCCCGAGTCCCGGGAGGTCGTGGTGACGCCCACCGCGATCACCACGGTACCCAATGACCTGGCGCCGATCCTCCGCGAGCGCAGTTTCTGGGCCCATATCGACAGTTGGCCCGAGGGTTGGGAGACGACGGTCACCTGCAAGGACGAGAAGAGCCTGCTGCTGTCGCGCCGCGTAGGGAAGGGTCTGGTAGTGGTGACCAGCTACTTCTCCTTCAAGGGCCAGACCGCCGCCGGCTCGGCGCTGCTTGAAAACGCCTGGTTCACCACGGCCTCGGGCCGCTCCGGCATTGGCCTCACGTCGGTTCAGTTCGGTCGCCCTCGGCCGGGCGCGGACACCGCCACAGTGGGCATCCGCAACCTTACCGAAGACGAGCTGTCGCTCACCGCGCGCGTGGATGTGACCCGGGCCGAGGAGGCGCCCCGCCGCGGCGAGCCGCAGCGGGCCACCATCGCCGCCGGGGAGACGGCCGAGCTGGCGCTGCCCTACGTCATCGAGGGGCGCGGCAAGATCAGCGCGAACCTCGTCATCGCCGACGCGGAGGGCAACAGCCTCTGGGAGGTGCCGCGCAGGATCGACGTCCCGCCGGCGGTGGCGGTGACCCTCAAGCGCAAGCATCTGCACCCGATGGCGCCCGCGGGCGGCAGCGCAGGCACCACAGGCTACACTGTGGCTCCACAGGTAGCCGCCACGGTGGCCTTCGCCCCCGATGCGGGCGCGGAGAGCAGGCCGCTGTCTTGGGCCTGGGCCGTTGACGACGGCGAGCAGACCGTACTGGAGCTCGATGAGACCCATCGCGGCGCGCTGGCCGCCGACATCGCCGACCTTCCACAGGGCGAGCACAGGCTGACGGTGCGGCTCCTGGACGGTGACCGCGAACTGGGCCAGGCGCAGACCTCGTTCTTCTGGCACCAGGCGCCGCGATGGGCCTGCCGCGAGGACGGCGTCTACCTCCACGACGGCGAGCCCTTCTTCCCCTTCGGCTTCTACCACGTCTCCCAGGCCTATGACATCCCGCACCGGACCAAGATGGTGCAGGACATCGGAGCCGCCGGATTCAACTGCGCCCACACCCGCATCATGAACATCGACGAGTACCAGCCCTTCCTCGATGAGTGCGAGAAACTGGGGGTCTATATCATCACGGAGTTCACCGCCCCGATGTTCGAGACCATCGAGCGCTACCGCAGCCACCCCGCGGTGATGGGCTGGAACCCGGGTGACGAGCCGGACGGCCAGGGCGTCTCGCCGGAGACGATGTTCGACCTGTATGACCGCTTCAAGCAGCTTGACCCGGACCATCTCGTGTACACGGTGAGCTGCGTGCCCGCGCGCTACAAGGACTACGCCCGGGGCACGGACATCCTCGCCCCCGACCCCTATCCGATCCCCAACGGCCCAGTTACGGACGTCTACAAGCTCCTCAAGCAGGCCGGGATCGAGGCGGCCAAGTACGACACCAGCCTGCTGGGCGTCCTGCAGTGCTTCGGCGGCTACGGGGGCTGGAAGCGGGCGCCCAACGCCCTGGAGCTGCGGTCCATGACCTACCTCGCCTTGCTCGCCCGGGTCCGGGGAATCATCTACTACACCTACGGCGATGGCGGCTGGCTGGTCACCGACAATCCGGAGCAGTGGGAGGCGTCCAAGGCCCTGGTACCGGAGATCGAACTCCTGGCGCCGGCGCTGATGGACGGCGAGTTCCAGTTGCTCTCCGAGGGCGAAGACGACATCTACGCGGGAAGCTGGGACTACCGGGGCGATAAGTACGTGGTGGTGGCCAACGGCGCCTCGGAGGCCAGGGCGTTTGACCTGGAGATGGCGGGCAACAACATGGAGGCCCTCTTCCCCACTCCGGGCGAGGCCGAGCTGGCAGGCGGAAGGCTGAAGGGTCAGCTCGAGGCGCTGGGAGTAGGTGTGTTCGGGGTGGAGTAACGCCGAAGGCAGCAGGACGGCAACGGCGGCGAACGACAGAGGAACAGGATGGACAGGATGAACGGCGGATGACGGCAACGGCGCGGAGCGGCCAACGTCGGCGGGCTGGAAAGCCCGCCCCACTAACGACATAGGGGGGCGAGGCATGAGAAGCCGTTGATGCCGTAGCTCCCGCCCTGCGGGACCGTAGTCGTCGACTTCGTTGCCGTCGACTTCGTTGCCGTAGCCGCCGTATCCGTTGACGCCGTTGCCGTAGCCGTTGACTCGTGACCCGCCGACTCGCAGACTCCCGCCCGCCCGCCCGCCCCCGGCGGGCGGGCGGGCCTACTTGCCTACTCCGCCAGGCTCGAAGCCGTCGGCGAGTTCGCCGATAGCCCGCAACCACCGCCGGTAGCGCTCGAAAGAGATGGGCGGCGTGCCCAGCAGGTAGTGGTTCCCAAACTCGCGCTCATCCAGCTCCCACCGGATCAAGAGCAGCCGCTGATCGCCGTGGGAGATGCGGATGCGGCCCAGGTCGCGATTCTGGTTGGCCCCCACGCTGAACTCCCCCTCAAGCAGCGTCTCGTCGGTGTCGGCGTCCCAGATCCGGAAGGGCCCCATCGCGTCGCGCAGGCTATCATTGCCCACCGCGACGCGCACGTGCCAGCTTTCGGGCTCATCGACCATGATGCACACCGGCTGCTGCACCCGCTTGAGGTAGTGATAGGCCAGCTTGCGGCTGAAGTAGTAGTCCACGATGGCATCGGAGAACTGGGGCCAGCAGTCGATCACATTCCACCACAGCACCCCGGTCCGCCGCCACTTGCCAAGCCGCACCATCTCGACGAAGAACTTCTTGGCCTCCGCCTGGGAGATCTGGGAGGCGAGGGCGAAGTCTTCCAGGTTATCCGCCGCCTCGCCGAACAGCTCGTGAATCTGGTCGGCCATGAGCTTGACCCGGTACTTGTACGGTCCGCCACCGGGCGTGCTGTCGGCCGCGTGCGTGATCCACTGGGAGTTGTCCTCGTAGGGCCACAGGTGGTCTTCATCCAAGAAACGCTTCAGCGATGAGACGTTGGGGCAGCCATGGTAGCCGATCTCGCCCACGAAGTGCGCGGTGGCCTCGGTGTAGAAGCGGCTCTTGAAGTAGTCCCTCGGGCCCCACAGGTGCTGCTCGGGCAGCATGCGGTCCGGCCCGCCTTTGGCCACGGTCTCCGGCGCATAGTACGGCGAGCAGGGGACGAAGGCGCGGTACGGGTCGCAGCGATGCACCACGTGGGGCAAGACCTCGCGCGTAAGGCGGTTGTGGGCCGGATCCAGACCCGTCCACAGCCACACCGCGTCGCATTCGTTGTCACCGCACCAGAGCGCCAGCGAGGGGTGGTTGCGGAGCTTGTGCACCACCTTCTCGGCCTCCAGACGCACCCTCTCCAGGAACTCCGGCTGCTGCGGGTACTTGGCGCAGGCGAAGGCGAAGTCCTGCCACACCAGCATGCCGCTCTCATCACAGATGCGGAAGAACTCGTGGTCCTCGTAGACATTGCCGCCCCAGCAGCGCACCATGTTGCAGCCCAGATCCGCGAAGAGCCCCAGACAGCGCTCATACCGGCCGGCGTCCCGGGAGTGCAGGGCATCGGCCGGCACCCAGTTGGCGCCCTTCACCAGGATCGGTGTGCCGTTGACGTCGAAGCGGAACTCGCCGCCGTCCTCGCCGGTGGTCTCCGTGCGGTGCAAAGCCACCGTGCGCAGGCCGATGTGGTCCCTGCGGCTGTCGACCACCTCGCCATTGCGCAGCAGCTCGCAGGTGACCTCGTACAGGTGCGGCTCGCCATAGCCCCTGGGCCACCACAGCCGCGGCTGTGGAATCGTCATGCTGTGCTGGCCGGAGACGTAATGCACGGGGAACTCGGAGCCGAAACTGTGATCATCGCACTCGCCGGTGAAGCGCAATGAGAAGCCATCCAGGTCCAAAGCGTCGGTGGCGAAGTGGTAATGGACCCCGACTGTGGCGTGCCCCGGGTCTGCGTGGCGCGTATAGTAATACAGGTCGACGATCTCGGTAGGCTCTCTGATCTCCAGGGCCACCGGCCGCCAGATGCCCGCCGAGACCACGCGGGGCGCGATGTCCCAGCCGTACATGTGGGGCGCCTTGCGGATTGAGAGCTGCTCCCAGTTGGTGGGAAGATGCCCCTCGCTGGGGTCCGGCACGTGCCGCCTCGCGGCATTCACCGCGGAGCCCAGGCGCACCACCAGCTCATTGTCGCCTTCCCCACTCAGGAGCCCGGTCACATCAAACCGGTGGGCTACGAGCATGTTGTCTGTCTGCCCGACCTCCGTGCCGTTGAGCCAGATGGTGGCCAGGCAGTCCAGGCCCTCGAACACCAGCTCCACCCGCTGTCCGGAGACAACCGCGGGCGAGGCGAAGCGCGTCTGGTACCACCACTCGTGGAACTCGTAGGGGCGCAGGAGATGCACGTTGTCGGCCCGGTAGATCTCGGGCAGCAAACCGGCGCGCATCAGGTCGATCTCCACGTTCCCCGGCACTGCGGCCGGGATGGTGAGGCCGTCATCGGCAGGCAGCTCGTCGGGATGCCGCACCTCGCGGCTGCCTTCCACGAAATGAGTGAGGGTCCAGTCTCCGGCCAGAGGAATGCGATTCATCAGGAGGCTCCCGGGGGAAATGGCATGCGGGGGGACTATTCGGGGACCAAGAGGCGGATACCTGCATCCATCCCGGAGCCGGAGCCACGTCGAGCCCCCGTTCCCCGGGGCTGGAGGAGGACAGAGGTCGCGGAAGGAAAGGGGTCCCGTGACCCACTACGACGCCCCTGGAGGGAAGGCCTATGCCGGTCTGTGCCACGCTGCTCACCTGGACGAAGAGAAAGGTTCGCTGGCGCGCCGTGGGCGTTATCACCGGGAACGCCGTGCGGGTGCACGTGGAACGCTTCACCATGCACACCGACGACGACGACGAGACCGGCTGGTGCCCGGTGGATGAGTATGGGGAGGTGTGCGATGATCCCTACTTCGTGGCCCAGGCGCTGGTGAAGGTCGGCGACACGGCCACGGTGGAGGAGCTCGCGCAGGCGGCGGTGGACTTCGTGGAGGAGTGGGCCAGGCGGAACGAGCCTGAAGAGGAGCTGGCGGCATTCTGCGAAGAGGCAG
>CAYRFY010000275.1:9371-9972 GCA_964423635.1 uncultured Armatimonadia bacterium
GGCAGCCAAGAGCGTGCAGCGGGAGCTGGATGGGTAGGCGGGGCGATGCCGGTCCGCAATGGCATGGACGGCCGGGCGGGCGGGTGACGGCCACGGAAGGGGGGGCCGTCAGCCGTTCTCCGCCCCTCTGCAGTTCCCTGTGCTCTCTTCGTTCTCTGTGTCACTGTGTTCAGCCGTTTCTCCTCCTCTTTCTTTGCAGTTCTCGGTGCATCTCCGCGTTCTCCGTGGTGAGCAGTTGTCCGTTCTCTGCGTTCTCGCGGAAGTGGGGCACGCGTGTAGGCGAGCCCGGCGCAGTGGGCGGAGAAGCTGAGCAGGGCGGCACCCGTCGCGACGTGATAGCTGCGCCGGCAGGAGTGACGACGGTGCGGTTCTTTCGGTTCTTGCGGTTCTTTTCCGCACGGTCGCGTCTGGGCAATGAAAGGCAAAGCGGGCAGAGCGGGACCGACATGAGTGCGGTTCTTTCGGTTCTTGCGGTTCTTTTCCGCGCACTCGGGTGCGGGCAATGAAAAGAACAGTGGGCACAGCGAGACCGACACCGCTGCGGTTCTTGCGGTTCTGCCCCCCTTCTAAAGGAATCTGGGCAGGTGAGATCCGGCAGTAT
>CAYRFY010000276.1:0-3124 GCA_964423635.1 uncultured Armatimonadia bacterium
AGGCATGGCGGGTCACCTTGTGTATGATGGTTTTGTCACGGCGATTGGGGTCGGACGGCTATCATTGGCCGCCGGCGGTGGAAGACCTCCCCGCAAGACGGTCCATCCGGCCGTAATGAAGCTCGGTCTCCCGGGCCGAACCGCGTTCATTGTCCCGGCTACCTCGTGCCCGGAGGGGGAAACCCCCGCCCGGCGTCATCCAGCACCAGCACCCAGTCCAGCTCCTCGCCCGGGGTCGGAGGCAAGAACTCCCTCTCCCCGCTATTGGGAAACTCCGCGATCGACGTCGCCTCGCCTGTGCGGGGATTGTACCACCACGCCCGCACCGTGCCTCCGGCGACTTTGTCCATCCTCACCCGGAAGGCCCGTCCCACCGGGGCGTAGACCATGGCGAAGCCGCCCTCGGAGTCGCGGGTTGCCGAGAAGCGGTACCTGCCGGCGCCGGGTACCGCGGTGGCCACCTGCGCCGGCACGATCACCTCGTCATCCGGGATACGGGTGAGGTATGGGCGGCTCAGCAGGAGCCACCGTGCGTGCTGCATCTGACCGGCTCCCGGCTGATCCAGGGCGCGGTGCCAGGGCATCAGCGGGCCGTTCACCGGCTTGCGGCCCTCATCCCACATCTGCCACACCGAGTGGTGGCCGTAGGTGTGGCCACAGGCGCCGGAGAACAGGTCCCAGTACAGGGCGCGGCGGACATCCGCGGCCACCGAGTGCCCGAAGTCCGCGGCCTTGAAGGACACCGGGTGATCCTCGTAGACGGGCTCTCCGTCGAGGACGGGCTTGACGGGGGCGCGGTCGTAGTCGGCGCGGGTGGCCGAGTAGGATCGGTACTCGACCACATGACCGTTCTGGCGCATGTTGAAGTCCAGCCAGTCATCCTCATGGAACCACTCGGACGAGCCGTGCCCCCCTACGGGGTGGAAGGTCATCAGGCAGCGTCCGCCGTCACCCTTCTTCAGTCCCCGCGCCATGGCCCGGATGATCTCACGCTGCTCGTCGCTCTCGATCGGCCGGTCGCCACCAAGAACCCAGATGATCGGGCCCTGTCCGTAACGGCGGCCCAGCCACTCGCCATACACCTCGGCGCTCCGGCGATCGAAGATCTCCGGCCCGGTGCCCCACTTCTTGTTCCACTTGTCACCCCAGGTGGGGAGCATGGCGATGTACAGGCCCAGCTCCCCGGCCCGGGCGACGATGTGGTCCACGTGGTCCCAGTAGTCGTTGCCGGCGCCCTCGAGCACCGCCGGCCGTGTCGGGTCCCCATCCACAAGCGGCCGGTGTCCGTAGGCGTTGGGGGTGTTGAGGCCATCGAGCTCGGCCAGTGCCACGGCCTGGATCACCGTGAAGCCCTTCTCTGCCCGGCTGCGCAAATACGTGTCGGCTTGTTCACGGTTGAGGCGATGGAACAGCTCCCAGGCGGTGTCGCCCAACCAGAAGAAGGGGGAGCCGTCCTCCCTGACGAGGAATCGCCCGTTGTCACTCACCCGCAGGCGCGGGCTCTGGGCCCAGGCACCGACGGCCAAAACCAGCAGGGCGCAGCAGGTCAGGAGGGGCACCAGTGCGGAATGAGTCATGGCAGGCCTCCGGCGGGAGATCATGACGGCCGTCACCGGCCGTGGGACCTCTCTTCCACAGGTCTCGGCCGCCAACCTGCACTGGCCACAGCCGGAGGAACCGCCGCCGTGAGTGTGTGTTGTCAGATATGTGTCCACTCAGCTTGGGCCCGGAGAAGGAGGCAGTCCCCCATGTATGCCACCTTGCTGCTCTCTGCCATCGTCGGTCTCGGAAACTCGGTCCACGCCGCGCCGCCCGCTCCGCTTCCCACCCCCAATGCCCTGCGCATCCAGCCGTGGCCCGATAACCCCCGCTACTGGCAGTACCAGGGCGAGCCCGTCCTGCTCATCGGCGGATCGAAGGATGACAACCTGTTTCAGATCCCCGACCTACAGGAGCATCTCGACCTGCTGGCCGCCGTGGGCGGAAACGTGATCCGCAACACCATGAGCGACCGGCAGGACTTCGGCTTCGAGGCCTATCCCTTCGCGAAGCTCCCGGACGGTAAGTACGACCTGGAGCGGTGGAATGACGAATACTGGCGGCGGTTCTCGGACATGCTCCGGCTCACCTACGAGCGGGGCATCATCGTCCAGATCGAGGTGTGGGACCGCTTCGACTACTCCCGGGACAACTGGAAGGTGCACCCCTACAACCCCGCCAACAACGTGAACTACACCGTGGACCAATGCGGCCTGGCCACGAGCTACGGGAACCATCCGGGTAGTGATGAGCAGCCGTTCTTCCACACCATCCCCGGCATGCCCCGCTACGAGCCGAGGCTGGACGTGGTCCGCGCATACCAGGAGAGGTTCGTAGACAAACTGCTGTCCCTGAGCCTGGAGTACGGCAACGTGCTGTACTGCATGGACAACGAGACCTCCAGCCCGATGCAGTGGGGGCAGCACTGGATGAGCTTCATTCGGCAGCGCGCCGGCTACAGGCGCCTGCTGGTCTACTGCACCGACATGTTCGACAACGTGTACATGCCGGAACGGTCCCGGGAGCTGGCCGAGGAGATCAAGCGGCCGGAGCTGTACCCCTTCCTGGACGTCTCCCAGGTCAATAGCCGCAACTTCGGCCAGGATCATTGGGACCGGTTCCAGTGGATCGTGGGGCAGATCCAGAGCTCGCCGCGGCCGCTGAACCACACCAAGATCTACTCCGCGGGGGAATCGGCGTGGGGCTCGGGGACGCCCAAGGAGGGGGTGCAGCGGTTCTGGCGCAATATCATCGGCGGCGCGGCCTCCTCGCGGTTCCATCGTCCGACTTCCGGCATCGGCCTCAATGAACTCTCCCAGGCCTGTCTGCGCGCGGCTCGGAAAGTCGAGAGTGTCGTCAAGCTTTGGGATGTTGTGCCCCATCAGGAGCTGCTTGCAGACCGCGAGCCCAATGAGGCGTACCTGGCGGCCAGGCCGGGGGAGGCCTACATCCTCTTCTTCGCCGATGGAGGCCGGGTGACTTTGGACCTCACCGGCCACGAGGGCGTCCTGGCGGGCAGGTGGGTGGACATCAATGCCGGTGACTGGGGCGCGGAGCTGTCCCTCCGTGCCGGGGCGAAGGTGGA
>CAYRFY010000276.1:3134-9126 GCA_964423635.1 uncultured Armatimonadia bacterium
GATTGGGGCACCGGGGGAGGGTCCGCATGTGCTGGTGGCGGTGAATCGTCCGGGCGGCGGCGAGGGAGAGTAGTCCAACCGTAGATGGGCCGGGCACGCCCGCGGGTGCCATGGGTGCGGGGCGCCGGGGCCGACGGGGCCCAGATCCTTGCCCTGCGGCAGCATCACACCGTGCAGGCGTTCGTTTCCGGGTCGCGCAGCGCAAGACAAGTGCCCGACAGGCGCCTGGCGCCGCAGCAGCGACCGGCAGCATACCGTCGTCCGGAGGTTTGCGATGCGCATTGCCCTGTCTCTCGGTCTCGCCGCCACGATCGCCGCCGGCCTGTGCTCCGCGGATTTCGATCCCGCCACCGGCACCGTCACCAACGAGCGCTGGCGCTCCGGGGTGCCGCTGGGAGGCATCGGCTGTGGGGCCGTGGAGCTGCTCACGGATGGATCGATGGGCAACGTCACCATCAACCACAACTGGGACCGGCCCACAGGGGTCTTGCGCGGAGGTTTGGCCGCGGTGCACGTCAGGTCAGGCGATGCCGCGTCGGCGCGGCTGTTGAAGCTCTCGGGTGACGGGGACTATGCCAACGCTCGGGGAGTGCAGAGTACCTCATACCTGGGTCTGTACCCTCGGGCCGAGATGACCTTCTCCGATCCCGACCTCCCCGTGGGCATCGAGCTCCACGCCTTCTCACCTCTGATCCCCCGCGATGTGGCGAACTCCTCGCTTCCGGTGGCTTTCCTCGACTTCACCCTCAGCAATCCCGGCTCTCAGGAGGCGGAGGTCGCCGTGGCCCTGTCCTTCGAGAACCTGCTGGGTTTCGGCGGCCGGCGTGATGTGTCCTGGGACGCCGTGGAGGGCAACCGGCAGAGCCCCGCGAAGGTCGATCCCTGGTCGGGCCTGCTGTTCACGACCACTCAGACCTATGACGACCTGCGTCAGAATACGGTGGGCACGTACTTCCTGGGCGCCGAGAGCGGCGAGAAGGTGAGCGTCACCTGCTGTCGCGACTGGGACCCGGCGGCCGGGAGCATCCCGTTCTGGGAGCAATTCGCCGAGACGGGGACGCTCTCGGCTCTCGAGGGCCCTCCTATCACAGGCCGGGCCGCGGGCGCCGTGGGCGCGAAGACCACCGTTCCCGCCGGTGGCAAGGCACACTTACGATTCCTGCTGGCCTGGGACATGCCCGGCTTCCGCATGGCCCATGAGAGCGTCGGGGCGACGGGGAGGTTCGTGGAACGCAAGGATGCCGGGCGAGCCGCGATCGACGGCGACATCAACACCCGCTGGGGCACAGGGAGGGGTCAGAAGGCCGGCGATCGGTTTGTGCTCTACCTGGGCAAGACCGCCGAGGTGCAGGGCCTCGTCCTGGACAGTACCCCCTCGGTCAATGACTACCCTCGGGGCTATCTCGTGGAGGGCTCCGTGGACGGTAAGAGCTGGACGGAGCTGGCGAGGGCCACCGCGGCCCAGGCCGCCGGGGCTCAGGAGCGGGGGAAGCTCACCATCGACCTGCGGCCCGCCGAGGCGCGCTATCTGCGCATCACCGGCGGAGGCAGCGAGGACACCTGGTGGTGGTCGATCCACGAGCTGGGTCTCACCGGCCCCGATGGTGCCGTGGACCTGTCGGGCGCCACGGTCTCCGACCGCCTTGTGGAGGTGGCCGTGCAGTCTGTTCAGACCGACATCGGCCATTACCACAGCAATGCTCTGCCAAACATCGAGAGCATCGCGAGGTACGCCGCCGGGCACCGCGAGAATCTGCTGGCCGGCACCCGTCTTTGGCAGGACGAGGTGATGCGCAGCAGCCTGCCGTTCTGGCTGAGGCTCAAGCTCATCAACTGCGCCTTCACCATGTACTCGGCCACGGTGCTGGCCAAAGACGGGCGCTTCGCGGTGATGGAGAGCCCCGTCGATATGAACGGTGCCCTGGGCACCATGGATCAGCGCATGGCCGCCCACGCCTTCTACACCCAGCTCTTCCCATCGCTGGACCGCAATGAGCTGGAGAGCTTCGCCCGGTGCCAGCAGGATGATGGGCGGATCACGCACTTCAACGGCAACTTCCACGAGGTGCTCGGAGACCCGAACGTCGGCTACGGCGTCACGGACTGGCCGGACCTGTCGGCCGCATGGGTTCTGCAGGTGCTGAAGCTCTACCGCTGGACCGGTGACGCCGAGTTCCTGCGGGCCATGTGGCCCCAAATACAGCGGGCGATGACCTGGCTGCAAAGTGCCGATCAGGACGGCGACCTCATCCCGGAGGGCGGCAGTACATATGACTACGAGGCCCTGCCGCGCGGCGCCTTCGTGTACTCCGCGAGTTGCACCCTCGGCGCCCTGCTGGCGGCGCAGGCGGCCGCCGAGGCGATGGGCGACGCGGAAAGCGCAAACGCCTACTCCGAGCGGTTCTACGCGGTGCGACGGGCAACCATGGACAGGCTGTGGAACGGGGAGTTCTTCCGCAAGTGGCGGTCGGGCACGGCGGAGGCCGAGAACCCCAACAGCTTCGTGGCGGCTCTTGCCGGTGACTGGCTGGCCCACCTCAGCGGCCTGCCCACTACCCTGCCCGGCGACACGGCGCGCCGTGAGGTGGAGCAGCTCATCGCCAGGCATCTGAACCCCTTCTTCCCCGTGCCTCCGATGGAAGTCACGCCCGACGGCGAGGCCGCCACCGCCGCCTGCTACCTTCTGCAGCACGAGCCATACCTGGGCTGCGAGGCCATCTACCAGGGCTATACCGACGCCGGGCTGGAGGTGCTCCGGCGCGTCTACCACTGTGCCTGGGAGCAAAACAAGAGCCCGTGGGACCAGTCGCTCTCTTACTCGGCGCCCGGGGGTGCGCAGGGGGGGCTGCGCTCTTACATGACCTGCCCTACCACCTGGCATGTGCTCAATGCGCTGACCGGCGTCACTCTCGACCTGCCCGCCAGGACGCTGTACGTCTCCCCACGCCTGCCGAGCGATGCCGAGAGCCTCGACGTGCCTGTGTTCCTCGCCACCTTCTGGGCCACGATGATGTACAATCCCTCCCAGAGCGTGCTGCAACTGGAGATCACGAAGACCTTCGAGGACACCGATTGCGAGTTCACCCACGTGGCCAGAGACGGCAACCGCGCCCGCATCGCGCTTCCCCAGCCCTTCAGGGTGCAGGAGGGCGCGGTGCTGGACCTGTCCGGGCATATCGATGAGCTGGCGCCTTTCGCCCTGTCGCGACAGGTACAATGGCAGGTCAAACCGCCTGTGGGCCCCCGACGGGGCCTGCCGCCCGGAGGCTGGCGCCTCGAGGCCTATGTACCGGACGCGGCACCGACCACCGAGGCGAACCTCAAACTGGCGATCGACGAGGACCCCCAGACGCGGTGGACGACCGGGAGGGGGATGCGTCCCGGCGACCGGTTCCAGGTGGATCTGGGGGCCTCCCGGCGCATCCAGGGCGTCTGGGCCGACATCTCCCAGTCCGAGCGAGACTACCCCAGGGGCTACACCCTCGAGGTGTCGCCGGACGGGGAAACCTGGCGTCAGGTGGCGAAGGCCGATGAGGCGACCTCGCGCCGCTCCGTGATTCACGGGCTGTGGCGAGCCGACTTTGCCCCGGTGGAGGCCAGGTACATCCGCATCACGCAGAAGGGCTCGCACGATCACTGGTGGTGGTCGATCCACGAGCTCTACGTGCTCCCCGAGGGGTACCGGGAGCCGCCGCGCAGGGGGCCTTTGAATGTGGAGAAGAAGCGCGGAGTGGTGAGGAAGTAGGGGGGCTTCCCGCCGGTGGCGGGCCTATCTGGGGCTCGGCTCCGCTGGTCTCCGGGCGGCCGCGGCCCGTCGGCGCCGGCAGGTTCGTCGTTCCGACAGGAACCTGACGCTGTCGGGGCGAATGAGTCCGGCAAAGCCTCGCACCCGACGGACCAGGCGCCCACGCAACGTCCATGAGAACCTCGGACCTGCGGACCTGCGAACAGATCGACGCGCCCTGTGGTTCGCCTCATCTTTGCACAAGTCGACCGATATGGGCGCCTGGCGGTGCTGAGAACCGGACTACCCGGAGGAACGGACCATGCCGGCCCCCACACTGCTCTTGATGGCCCCCACCCCCGAGCACCCTTTCGACCTGTACACCGAGGAGTTGCTGCTTACCGAGGGCTACGGAGCTCTCGACCGTCTTGTGGGCGGCCCCGAAGGGGCGCCGCTGGAACTGCCGCCTTCGTACGCGCTGGCGGTGATCTCGGCGGGCGCGGCTCGGCTCTTGCCCGCCGAGGTACTCCGGGCCTATCTGCAGGCCGGGGGACGCGCCATTATCCTCCGGCCACCGCCTCACCTGGCTCCGCTGCTGGGGCTGCAGGAGGTGGGCGAGACCTACTCCGTCGCCCGTGATGCCTACGTCGCGGTGAACACGGGGCATCGGTGGATGGAGGGCATCGCCGCGGCAAACCTCCAGTGTCCGGGCGAGACCGACGTCTATCGCGCCGACGGCGCCGAGGCTCTCGCCTACGTCGCCGGCCAGTTGGGACTGGCCTCGCCATTTCCGGCGGTGGCCCTGCACCGGGTGGGCGCCGGCGCCGCGGTGATCTTCACCTACGACCTCGCCCGAACGGTGGTGGAGTTCCATCAGGGCCGGCCGGAGAACGATAACCTCGGCGCCGACCCGGATGCCAACCGTGACGGCAAGCTGTGCCCGGACGACTTCCTCGAGGGCCTGCGCGACTTCTCGCTCCGTCACGTTCCTCAGGCCGATATCCACCAGGACATCCTCACCCGGGCCATCGTGGGGCTCACAGCGGATGCCCTGCCGGTCCCCAGGCTCTGGCATTTCCCCAATGCCGCTCCGGCGGCGTTCATGGTCAACGGCGACGGCGACGGCATGCTCTGGGAGGACCTGCAGTGGGTGCTTGAGACTATCGAGCCCTACGGGGTGAAGTACACCTTCTACCTGATGGAGCAGCAGATCCAGGCCTTCTCCGCCGAGCAGGTGGCGGCGGTGCGGGAACGCGGCCACGACTTCGGGCCCCATCCGTGGGCCGGGCTGCGGCCGACCGTGGGCGAGTGGGAGCGCGAGGTAAGCCGCATCGTGGAGTCGTTCGCGGGCAAGCTCGGCTTCTCCCCCACCTCGTACCGCAGCCACTGCACCGTCTTTCCGGGCTGGGACGAGGCGCCCCGCATCGCGGCGGCAAGCGGCCTGCGGCTGGACACCAACTTCGTCTCCGGCGTCCGCTTCGTCTCCGGCTACGCCAACGGCAGCGCGCTGCCGGTGAAGTTCATCAACACGGCGGGAGAGATCGTGGACTGCTACGAGCAATCCACGGTGCACACGGAGGATGGCTGCATGGGCTCAAAGTACCTGCTGCCGCCCCTATCGCAGGACGAGTGCATCGAGCTGTCGCGGGGCATCCTCTCCGACCTGTGCACGCGCTACCACGGCGTCTACCACCCGTACTTCCATCCGATCTCGCTAACCGGCCGCGGCAGCGTGGAGTGTGACCGTTGGTTCGTCGCGGTGCTGGAAGAGGTCAAGCGCCACGACCTGCCCAGCCTGACGGCCCACGAGTGGCTGCACTTCAACGATGCGCGCCGAGGTTTCTGGTTCGAGGACGTCATCTGGGATGAGCCCACTTTGGACCTGACCGTATCATGTCCGGAGGCCATCCTTGGCCTCACGGTGCTGCTTCCGCCATGCCGGGGCCAGACGCCCTGCGTGGCCGCCGTGGATGGCGAGGTGGTTGAGCTGGAGCAGACAGCCTTCGAGGGCCTGTGCTGGACGACGCTGATTCTGGACATGGGGGCCGGGGAGACCAAGCGCGTCACGGTGGACTATGGGCCGTGCCCTGAGGGGCAGACGTAGGTGGAGGCCGGGTGTGGAACTGCACTGCGGGCGTTGATGCACGCTGCGAGCGAGGTGGATGACTGATGCTGATCGGCCGCAGGACCAATCGGAGAGAGCCGCATCCCGAACCACTGGCCCCCCGGAAAGAGGCCTCGACGGATCCGCCCCCCGAGCGTCTGGGC
>CAYRFY010000276.1:9136-9961 GCA_964423635.1 uncultured Armatimonadia bacterium
TGCTCAGGGCAGCCATGGTCGTGTTGGCAGTCGCTTGTCTGCTGCTGCTCATCAGGTGGCTTGCGTCGCTGAACACGCATCCGGTGATCGAGATCGGCTCCATCGCGTTCGAGGATGCCAGGGGCCGCGGCGGCGACGCAAAGGGCGACGATGCAGCGGGTGAAGGCAAGGCGCCGGCAGGCGCTAGCCGCGGCGGCGACGCGAAGGGCGACGATGCAGCGGGTGAAGGCAAGGCACCGGCAGGCGCTAGCCCCAGCGCCGGTGTCGACAAACCTGCGGGCGGCAACACGGACAGGACCTGGCGTCCCTCCTCAGAGAGCATGGAGCATGCACTCAGGACGAAATGGGCCACGGCTTCGGCGCTCTGGTCCGACCCGTACGCTCTGGACGAGCTGGACGCCGAGACCCGGGATCGGCTGCAGAGCCGCTATGACCCAAACCCGCTGTCGCGCGAGATAACCGTCAGGCCTGAGAGGCCGAAGCGTCCCGTCCCCAAAGATGCGCCGCCAGCGCTGTCCGGCGAGGGCGTGGTCGAGCCGGGCTCTCTGCGGGTGGAGATCCCCATGCTGGGGACGATGGACCTGGCCGGGCTGCTCCGCACGGCCGCCAAGCTGACGGGGACGACGCGAGTGGTCCGAGGCACCGTCGTGTTCTGCCCCCAGGTGGTCGAGGGGTACTTCAGCCTTAGCCGCCCTCGCTCGGCCGGTGGGAGCGTGAGCGTCCACCACTGCGTCCCTGTCGCCGCCGGTGGGCTCGCCTCGGCCCTCGACCGAGTGCTGCACGTCGCGGCCAACTGCCTGCTACTGCAGTGCAGCGACGAGAGCC
>CAYRFY010000277.1:0-9956 GCA_964423635.1 uncultured Armatimonadia bacterium
AGCCCGCCAAGCCGGCCTGGAAGGCCGGCGTCGGCCTCCGGACGCGATTCGGGCCGGCCATCGGAAGGTCCCCGCCGGGCGCAACGCACAAGTACGGTTGTACTACTAGGCCACTCCCGCCACCTGCGGCGGCGACATGGCTGTGGGCCCGGCCTATGGACGCCGGCGCCGGGCCCCGTGCACCGCAAAGTACCTACGCCCGCACCTGCTGCAGGAGCGTGTCCACAGCGTCGAGCAGGTCCTGCAGCTCGAAGGGCTTCTCGATGAGCCTGTCCTCCACCCCATCGCCCGGCGGCTCGCCATACCCGGTGACCAGGAGCACAGGCACCTCCGGAGCCGCGGCCTTCACACGCAGCCCCAGTTCCCGACCCGACATCCCCGGCATGACCTGATCGGTGAGAACGAGCAAGCTCTGTGAAATCGAGCCGCCCTCGAGCTCGTCCTCCACGATGCGCCAGGCACCGGCCCCGTCGGCCGCTGCCAGCACTCGGTACCCGTGAGTACTCAGCGCGCGAGCGATAAGCTCCCGCATCCCCGGCTCGTCCTCGGCGAGCACCACGGTCAGCGGCCGGGCGTCGGCATCCACCGGAAGGTCAGGCTCGGCGGGGACCGACGGCTCCAGAGGCAACTCAATCGTCACCGTCGTGCCTTTCCCCTGGGCGCTGTCGATCCGCAGACTGCCCTGGTGACGCTGGATCACCTTGTCGGCCGCACGCAGCCCGATCCCGGTTCCATGGTCCTTGCCCGAGGAGAAGAACGGGTCCTTGGCGTGCTTGAGGACCTCCGGAGACATTCCGCACCCGTCGTCCGTGATGCGGATCACCACGCTGTCCGCCGTGGCCTCCGTCGCCACCTCGATGCGCCCCTCATGTCCCATGGCGTCCAGGCCGTTGTCGATGAGGTTGACCAGGACGGTACGCAGTGCCACTTCGTCCCCCATCACCAGGGGCACGGGTCCCAGGTCGAGGACGAACCGCACCTTTGCCCTCTCGTCCGGTGAGGCGCCACGCTTGAGATTAACCACCGAGGCCACCAGTTCGTTGATGTTCAGCGACTGCATGGGGCGCTGCGAGTTCACGCGGACAAAGTCCTTGATCCTCGCGATCATCTCCGAGCAGTCCTCGGCCGCCCGGGTGATCTTCAAGACGCGCTCGGAGACCGCGGCGTCGCCCGGATCGCTCTGCAGGTCCAATTGGCGCAGGAGGAACTGGGAGTTGCTGAGGATGATCGTGAGGAAATTGCTGATGTCGTGGGTGACCTCGGCGGTGACTTCACCCAGATCGTACAACTCCCGCACCTTGCGCAGGTCGCGGGAGAGCGAAGTCTGCATGGACTCCAGACGGTCGACGGCCTCCTCCACGGCCCTGGGGTCCTCCATGTCGATGGCCAGTGGTGCGCCGGTGGCATTCTCCGTGAGCCGGGTCAGTTGCGCCCGCAGAACCTGCTCGTCATGGGACTGGCGCCGCATCGCCAGCGCCTTCTCGACGATCTCCTCCACCTCCGCCACGGAATAGGGTTTCGTGAGGTACTCGATGGCCCCGTAGCGCACGGCGAGCCGGGCCGATTCGATCCCCGCGTATGCGGTGACGATAGCCACCTGGATGTCGGGGTACTGGCTCTTCACGGCCTTGAGCACCTGCGTGCCATCCATTCCCGGCATGCGGAGATCGAGGAAGACCAGATCGGGCTGGGCCTCGGCGATCTGCGTCAGGGCTTCGGGGCCGCTGCTGGCCGTGCGCACTTCGTGGTTCGGCTTCAGGATCATGCGCAGGGCTTCGCGGGGACCGGCTTCGTCGTCGACTACCAGGATGTTGCCACGCATGGGTCATCGCTCCTCGTGACCGTGCTTCGGAACGTCGGTACGGGCAGGGGGTAGCGAGACAACAAACACGATCTCACTGCCCTCACAGTGGACGTCGAGAGAGCCCGACTGCCCCTCGATCAGCCTCTGGCTGGCCGAGGGCCCCAGGTCGACGTCCGGGTTGTCCAGAACGAAGGACGGGTCCAGCAGCCCCTGAGGGTCGGTGGCCACGGTCTCATCGCATTCGCCACGGATGATCAGGTCGATACTGCGTTCCCCAAACTGGGTATCTCGCAGTCTGGCTTCCACATTCACCGTGCCCCTGCGGGCCCCCATGGCGAAGCGCATCAGGTGCGTCAGGGCCGCGGCCACCACATCCTTGTCCACATGTGCCCGGGGGAGCAGGCCGCTATGCTGGCAGACCACCTTGTCCCTGGCGCCCTCGACCAGCATGTCCAGCCGCTCGGTGGCGGCGGTCAGAAGCTCAAAGACATCCACCAGCTCACGGGTCGTGTACTGTGGCTCGGAGAGGGAGACCAGCTTCTGGATAAGATCATCCAGCCGGCTGACGTCTCGCTTCACCTGCTCGGCGAAAAACCTCTGGAACTCCGGGTCGTCGCTGCGGTCGGGCAGTAGTTCGGCGAAGGTATGGATGGTCGAGAGCGGGTTTTTCAGTTCGTGGGCGAAGCGGGCCGCCACCTGATTGAGCACTTCGTTGCGGTCCGTCTTGCGCCGCTCCTCGGCCAGCTCGCGCTCCGCCGAGATGTCCTCGATCAACATCATCGAGCCCAGAACCGTGGTGTCCGCGCCCAACAGGCGCCGCGTCGACACACGCAAGAGCGGGGAGCCGCCGGCAACCGTCAGCTCCTCCCGCGTCCGCTCACGGCCGGAGACCAGACACTCGTAGAGGTAGTCGCCCAGAGGGGCCGGCAGGACGCGAAGATCGTGCCCCACGGTCCCGGGGCTCGACAGCCCGAGAATGCGAGTGGTGTAGGGATTACAGACCCTGATGCGCTCTTCCGGATCGATCGTGACGATGCCGCTCTCCATGCTGGAGACGACCTGGTCGATGTACACGTTGCGGGCCTGCAGCTCCTGGTTGAGCTCAACCTGTCTGACGGCGGCGGCGGCGGAGGCGGAAAGGACGAAGACCGGCTCGATCTCGGCCCGGGAATACGGCTCTCCAATGGCCTTTGGCCCCAGGGCCAGAATGCCCCGCAAAATCCCCTGAGATAGCAGCGGAATGGCCAGCACGGCACCGCACAGCTCCAGCTCGCGCAGGATGGCGGAATGTGCCCCCAACTCACTCAGGGCGCGCTGCGAGACGATGCCCCGGTGCGCCTGCAGCCAGGTGGCGAGTGCGCCGTTCGCCGGTAACTGACACAGGTCCCGGAGCAGGGGCGGCAGACCCTCGCTACTGGCGACGGTGAAGCTCTGTGCCACCTCCTCGCGCCACAGCAGGCAGTGGCTGACGCAGTTGGTGATCTCGTGCACCGCCTCGCAGTAGGCCGCCAGGGCATCGGCAACCTGGTGGCTGGCCATCATGCGGCCAATGATCCGGTACAGGGCGCTGTCGGTCTTCGTCTGCAGGCCCCCATCCGAGGACAGGCCGGCCTCCGGGGCGGACAGGGGACTACGCATCAGTTGGTGGCCCCCCGAGGCCGACGAGGCGGAGCGGATCGAATCCGCGATCGCCCGGATATGGCTCTCCATCTGGACCGCAGGGCCGGGCACGATGATCCAGTGGTCCGGAGCATCGCCGGCGGGCGGCAGAGGATCCGTCACGCCATTGGTGGCCACGCATACCGTCACACTGTGCGGGTGCATGGCCTTCACCTGAGCCAGGGCCACCGAGGCCTCTCGAGCCAGCGGCACCAACTCGTAGACGATCATGTCCAGAGTGATGGTGGCCAACGCGGCCCCGGCGCCCGCGGTCACATCGAGATCGATGATGGTGGCGTGCTCGGATAGTACCCGCCTCACGCGCCCTGTCCATTCGCCGTGTGGCGACAGCACCGCAGCGGTGATCATGATGCCATCACCTGCATGAGTCCGCTCTCCGGCTGAAGGGGTAGACGCATGATGAATGCAGTCCCCATTTCTGCGTCGGATTCCACCATGATGCTTCCCCCATGCTCATCCACAATGGTGTGACAGATGGCCAGCCCCAGACCGGTGCCGGTGGCCTTGGTGGTGAAAAACGGCTCAAAGACGCGCTCGATGTCCGCCGCTGGGATGTAGCTGCCGGAATTCCAGATCGTGACCACCACTGCGCGGGCATGCCCGTCCTCCTCGCTCCTGGTGACGCGCAGCGCAGCCGCGCCCCCGTCCGGGGCCGCCTGAATGGCGTTGAGAAGCAGGTTCATCGTGGCCTGGTGCAGCCGGTCTGCGTAGCCCAGAGGCTCGGGGAGCTCGGGCGGCAGCTCCAGAGCCAGCGACACATTGCGACTCATGGCGGTGGCCGAGACCGCGGCCACCACATTGCGGCAGATGGAGAGCAGGTCCACGGGCTCGCGGGCCGCGCCGGCCGGCCGGGCAAGGACCATGAACTGAGACACCAACTCCTCCAGGCGCCCGATTTCGGACTTGGCGACCTGCAGAAACGACTCCTGGAACTCCGGGTCGTCAAGCCGGGTGGGCGCCAACTCCGCGAAGGTCCGGATCGCCACCAGAGGGTTGCGGATCTCGTGGGCCATGCCCGCCGAGACGGTGCGGATGAACCGCAGTTGGCGGGTCTCGCGCTCTACCCGCTGTAGCTCCTCCTCTGTTCGCAGGTCGCGGAAGACGATCCCCGCACCGTCTCTACTGTCCTCCCCGCCTGCCAGCAGGAAGGTACTCACGGCCACAGGTAGGCGGCGTCTGGAGTCCAGATAAGCTTTCTGAGCAGAAAGCGTCACCTGTCCCTCCAGTGCGAGGTGGAGGTTGTCGTGCAATGCGCGGGGCAGAACACTCACATGCCGGCCGAGAATCTCGTCCAGTCGGCGATCCAGGAGGACACAGGCGGCGGGGTTCACCAGCCGCACCATACGGGCGCCGTCCACGGCCACTACCCCGCTTTCCATCTGAGCCAGAACCTTGTCGGTCCGCTCCTTTTCCGCGAGGATCTGGGCCCTGAGCTCCGCGTTCTTGGCCGCGATGGCCGCATGTGCCGCGACGCTCCGGAGCAGATTGATGTCATGCTGGTGGTACATGTCCCGGGACAGCTTGTAGCCCACCACGAGCAGCCCGATGGTGGCGTCCTCCCACCTCATGGGCACCAGGACATTGGCCTGGAGCGTCTCGAGTGCCGCCAGCAGTTGTGCTCGCTCCTGCAGTGGCCCAAACCGGGCCACCTGCCCGGCATCCACCGGCTCAACGATGGTTTCCGGAGCTAGTGCCAGAGCGGTGGACAGGGGCAACGGGACCCGACTGCCCGGCTGCACGATCAACTCCTGGTGAACAAAAGCCACGCTGCCGGCGTCCACATAGGCTCCATCGGCGTTCCTCAGGAAAGCACGAACGCCGGCGGCTCCGAAGAACCGCTGCGTCTCCACCAGCACGGGCAGCAGCACCGACGGGCCCGGTGGAGCGTGGACGATGGCGCCGCCCAGCTTGCTCAGCAGTCGGCCGATTCGCGTGCCATCGCGCCCGGAACGGCTGAGCAAGAGTCCGCCGAAAGCCTGATACGTCGGGGCAAACAGCAGGCCAATAGTCACGCCCGCCGCCAGCCAGAAGCCGTGGGGGGCTATAGGCTCGGTGCCCACCCAGGCCAAGGCCACAATATAGTACACCGCCACGCTGCCGCCGGCCAGTACACCGGCGGCCAGGGTGGCGGCGGCAATCCGGCGCGCGCCGCTCCCCAGGTCCCACAGGTGGTGACGAGTGATGGCCACCGACACGGCGATCACGGTGAAGACGTAGCCCGCGGCTCCCCAACCACCGTACTCCGTGCGCCCCGTGATGATCGGGAGGCCCAGGTTGGTGATGATGATGAAGAGCTCCGAGGCAACGGTGCCGACGAGGACGTGCCACATCTGGGCGCGCGCGATGCCGCTCAATCGCCGAGCCTTGGCGATCAGAACCACATTGCAGTACACGATGAGGGGGAGTGCGTAGAGCGCGAAGACGAGGAGGGGCCAGCCAAAGGTGGCAATGGGGCCGACTGGGGTCAGGGTCACGGAACTGACCAGATCGGGTAGCGAGACCACCGCGGCCACGCCGGTAGCGGCGAGGTATAGGGCCAATCGCGGGCCAGAGGGCCCCCAGCGCAGGCGATCCGGGAACGCCCAGACGAAGTCCACCAGCGTGGCGACCATGAAGGCGGTCAGGGCGTGGGCCAGTCGTAGAAGACCGGTGATGTGCGCCTGATCGCCGGACACGACGACCAACGCATTGGACAGCAACCACGCCGCCACGCATACGGTGTGCACCGCGAACAGCCGGCTGCCGGGGCGGTCGGGCACGCGCCGGTAGACGAAGGCGCCGAGCATCAGCGTCGTGACTGCCGTTACTGTGAGCGCTATCGAGCACAGACCCATGGACGGACCTCAAGTCACAGCAGCAGTACCTGTGCCCCCATGTTCGCCTTCCCTCACTGTTCACGCCATGGGACGCCCGCCCGGTACACTGCCACCGCCCCTACCATCTCCTCCCCGGGGGTGCCCGTGCCCTCGTCGGTCCGGAGCATTCAGCGCCCCGGCGCCCACGACAGCGTGCTTACAAAAGGCTATCGTACCTGCGGATGGCGGCGGAGGCGTACGTCCCCCCGAAACTATACGCATTGAGTAACGCGGTGTCTATCCGAGCGGTGCGGGCCTGGGCAGGGACATAGTCCAGGTCGCATTCGGCGTCCCGCAGAGCCAGGTTCGTTGTAGGCGGCACGACATTCTCGGCCATGGCCATACACGTCGCGGCCACCTGCAATGCGCCGGCGGCGGCGAACGGCTGTGATGAGACCGCCTTGATTGAGCTCACCGGGATGCAGGTGGAGCGCGCCCCCAGAGCCTGCTTGATGGCCCTGGTCTCCACCAGATCCAGTTGCGGACTGCCCACTCCGTGAGCGCAGATGTAGTCGATGTCGGCCGGAGAGATGCCGCCGCTCCCCATCGCCCGCCGCATGGCCTCGGCCAGCTCGCTGCCGTCGGTGGTGGACATCACCATGTGATGAGCCGTGGCGGTCATTCCCACCCCGAGCACCTCGCCATAGACACGGGCACCGCGGTTCTCGGCGTGCTCGGCACTCTCGAGGATGAAGGCCCCCGCGGCCTCCCCCAGCACCAGGCCGTCGCGCTGCGCGTCGAAAGGCTTGCACGCCCGGGAAGGGTCACCGTTCTTGCTCGTCAGTACCCGCTGACGACACAGAAGTCCGAAGATGAACCGCGACAGACAGGCCTCCGTGCCTCCGGCCACCAACACATCCGCCTCCCCGCTGCTCACCGTGAGCGCCGCCTGGGAGAGCGTGGCCACGGCCGTCACGCACCCCACGGACGCCGAGACACTGGGCCCCTTGAGACCCAGGTCGATGGCCACATGGCTCGCCGCCGCATGGGCCGGAACCTCCACGATCGCCGTAGGATGCACCGCCCCGAGGCCCCCGGAGAAGTACCGCCCATAGTACTCGTCCGCGATGTTCCCATTCCCGGCCCCGCTGCTGCCGAAGGCCACCCCACACCGGTAACGGTCCTCCCGGTCCAACTCGAGGCCCGCATCCGCCACCGCCAGCCGTGCCGAGGCGATGGCCAACTGTGTGAAACGCCCCAGGCGCTCGGAATCCTTGGCGCTGAGATAGTCCGTGGGGTCGAAGTCCCGCACTTGACCGCCAACCTTGCTGGACAGGTCGCTGACGTCAAAGGCGTCGATCTTGCTGATTCCGGAGTGACCGTCGCGCACATTGGACCAGAACTCCTGCACCCCCACCCCGCAACAGGACACCACGCCAATACCGGTGATCACAACGCGCCGTGAGCGTCGCTTTCCGTTCCGTGACCCGTTGTTCATCGCTGGGCACACCCCCGGTCCCACGCCCGCACCGTGCATCGGGCTTGACGATGTCTGCGAGACCCCGAGGGGACCGCGCATCTCGCGGGCGTCAGTTGATGATGAACAGAGCTTGGCTTGAGCGTCCCCCGTGGAGTTCGCTTTCGCGAGTACTCTCACCTTCAGGCCTTCACCAGATTTGCGCAAGCTCTCCACAGTCAGCGACGCGGGGCCCAGATCGAGACCCGTAAAAATTATATCAAGAGATTCTCAGATAATCAAGATGCTCAGAACCGAGGGCGCCGCGCCTTCGATCAGGCCTAATCTCGTATTGCACGCTCACCACCCACAGCGCGCGGCGATGAGTGGGTACTATCGAGCCTGTCGGTAGAATCCTTTCCCACCCTCGGATATGCGGGGCCGGGTGCTGTCGCGTGGGTAAACACACTCTGAAAGCAGGGATAACACATGATTTTGACCGTGATGACACTTGCCCTACACGTTTCGAGCTGTGGCACCAAGGCGCGTGGGCGGCCCAACTGACTTGGCCGACAGGCTCTCTTCCTCCCGCCTCCCGCATAGGGGGCGCCCGGAGGCCGCTCTGCCGCGCGACCCTCGCCATACGGCCTTCCCCACAGCCGGCGGGACGCAAACGGGCATCATCCCATACCGCCGCTACGGCGCTCGAACCGCACGAAGTTGCTTGCGGGCACAATCTCGAAATCGCCGAACTTTTCCATGGCGCGGTCCCAAAGCAGGTTCAGCCCGACATTGTCCGCCGGATGGTGCGGAACGACCACAATTGAGAGGTCACGCCGGCGCGCCACCTCGTTGAGCCCTTCGTTGGTGGCCACGACCCACAGCGTCCCGCAGCCGGCATCGCACACAGCATCCACCATTTCCGCCGTCGGGTTCCAGCCACCGTAGAAGCAAGCATACACTCTTCCCAGAGGGTCCGCCTCGTCACCCACGGCAATGCGTGTGCCCATACCCCGTGACACAAGCCACCGCACCTCCGGCCACTCGTCGCACAGCTCCACCAGATCGCCCACTGTCTGAGGCTCCTGCTGTGACAGCAGCCTGTGCCCCTCGTGATGCACGAGTATGTCGGCCGGGCTGTGGATCGTCATTAGCGGCATCCCGAGAGCTTCGGCGACCTGGTTGATCCTGTGGTTGCTGCTGCGCTCCTCGCCGGCCCCGGCGGCGCGCCGGACCATCTTGTATGCGTGGTGCTCCGGCACGCCGAAATCCGTGAGTAGCTTCACCTGCGGCCAGATGGTGTCGTGTCGAGAACCCAGGGCCCCGCCGATGGCACTGGCATGATGCGCCACCACCAGGTCAACCGGCCTTCCGTGGTCCGCCAGCCGATCGGCCAGGAGCACCTCTGTGGCATCGATATCGATGCCACAGAGCAGGCGCCGAACCTCGCGCTCCGGATCCCCGCATACTATCCTGGTGTCGCCAAAGGGGTTGGTGAGGCGCTCCGCGTCGAAGGCGTCACGAGCCGCCTCATCCTGGAAGCCGTACTCCCTGGCCCGCTCGGCAAGCTGGGCGGACAGCGCGTCGTGCCCCCTGGGATCCAGCCCGCGGCACAGCTCAATTGAGAACCGGTAGAGTTCGGAGACGGTCACGTGGGCGGTTCCTCCCGGGATTTCACAAGGACAACGGGCGCACGATCCGCCCCCCATGGGGCCGATCACGCCGCGTCCCGCTGCGTCCCGTAGCTGCCGGGAGGTGACGGCGGACCCCCGGACGCCGTCACGACTATGGGTTATTCCCCGCCCGCACACCGGTTTCCTTCCCGTAGCGAGGAAGACCAGATGATTCCTGGCCCAGCTCTACAATGCGAAGTGGCAGGCATGCGCTACATCCGGCGTGGATCAGGCCTGCCTGCACAGGTCTGTACCTGCTTGGCGAGCGTTTCGGTTCCGCAAGGGTTCCTCACAGCACCCGGGCGCTTTCGTTGGGCCTCCCTGCGGAGGACGCGCGGCGACCGCGATGCCGCCGCGACTGCCGGTCGCCCTGCGCAACGCGATTGCTGAACCGGCCGCATGGGCATGAGGACAACGGGGATGCCGGGGGCCCGGTGCCTTGGGGCCACGGAGCCCGCAGGGCCCCGCTCGGCGTGTGGGAAGCACAGACGGCCGTCCCGCGAGGTGCGGGGCGGCCGTTTTGACTTGGCCGTCAGGCTCCTGACTCA
>CAYRFY010000278.1:0-7639 GCA_964423635.1 uncultured Armatimonadia bacterium
CTGCGCAAACGGAAGAAGGGCGCCGCCGACGAGGAGCAGCAGGACCAGCAGGCCAGTTGAGAGGCGGTCGGGATGCGTCTGCGGCGGTGCAGGCGATTGGGCATACCCTACTGTACACCGAGAGCGAACAGGGATACGACTGAACGGCACCAAAGTCCGGAGCAACGAGGCTACACCCTCCGCCGTCCGCCGCCTATCGGCCCAGAGCGGTGAGCCCATGAGCGTGGTACTGGACAAGGCCATCGACGCCTACGAGCGGCATTGGCTGCTGGAGCGGGCCAACGCGGCCTATGCAACTTTGCGTTCGGACCCCGGCAAGTGGCACGAGGAGTCGGCTGAATGGCGGGAGTGGGAGGGGACGCTCGCTGACGGTCTGGATGAGCCCGGGGGCAAGGAGCCATGAGCGGCATGCTGCCCTCGCGTGGCGAGGTGTGGCTTGTCGATCTGGACCCAAGGCGCGGGCATGAGCAGTCTGGTATGCGCCCTGCACCGGTCGTCGCTGTCGACACCCAAACTCAAAGACCGGCGGATCCGGCCATCCTGGTGCCGATCACCACGCGGCACGGGGGAATACCCTTCCACGTGTCCCTCGAGCCGGGTGGGGGAGGCTTGAGCCGTCCGAGTCTCCCCAGGTGCGAGGAGGTACGCTCCGTCTCCCGAGAGCGGCTCGTACGGCACATGGGGCAGGTCTTGCCGGACACGACATCCGCTGTCGAGCACCGGCTCCGGTTTCTGCTGGGGTTGTAGGGCAAGGCGCCTGATGCGGCGCGACAGGCGCCATCGGCCCTATCCCGGATCGGCCGGCAACCAGAGAACGTGAGCACGCTCGAAGCCCACTTGCGACAGGTTCTTGACCCCACTGAGCCCGGCATTCTCAGCCCGCCACGGCCTGCGCGTCCGAACCGCCGTGAAGGACGCCCACAGGTCTTGTCCTCGACCGGGCGATCCGGGCCTGGGCACTACCAGGCAGACATCTCGGCGGGAGGCGGCGCCACGGATCTCGGCCACGCGCGCGCAACGCCGGGCGTACACGATGGCGGCACCTACGGACTGCCCGGCCAAAGGCCCCGTTAGGGGCTGGTCCAGATCGCCCCAGACGGCCCCGGCTACCAAGCGCACCCCAACCCATCCGCGCGCGCGAGCATCCAGGACCAGCCGAGACCCGCTCAGCTCGGTCGGGGTCCGGCCGGACAAAACATCTGCGACCCATCCCGCCTGTTGCGGC
Source organism: uncultured Armatimonadia bacterium (assembly GCA_964423635.1). Taxonomy (GTDB): domain Bacteria; phylum Armatimonadota; class Zipacnadia; order Zipacnadales; family JABUFB01; genus CAYRFY01. The sequence goes on from CAYRFY010000278.1 coordinate 1,226, forward strand.
AGGCACCCGCGCTCTGATACCAGCCCGAACGCACCGGTGGGCGTGATGCTGATCACCTCGGCTCCGCACAGGCAGAGCAATCCGACCAGGTCGCGTAGCGTGTCGAGGTATTCGGCCAGCCCTGGGAATGCCGGCCCCCTCGGTCTCGCCCTCAGCCCCAAATACAGAATGATGCCTCTGCGCCGGACGCGCAGGTGGCGATTCGGGGAGTCCCCGGCGGCGGCCTGGATCGACTGGAGGGGTGGCTCATCCATCACGTGGAGGACATCCCGCTGTGACAGTACCAGGCAGCCGGGGGGAGGCACGACTGGGGCTGGACTAACCGGAAGGCGGCAGTAGTCCACGGCCTGCTCAGTCACGACGATGCTGGCAAAGAGGCCGGGGCGGGTGTCCGCGCGCCGAGCGCACTCGGTCACCTCCTCCATGCGGAACACGGAGCGCCCCAGCAGATGCCCGGCGAACGGCCCGTCGGCCACCTGGAGGATATCCCCGTGATCTACACCGCCGCGCAAGCCGATGCGCTTGTCCCATTGGCCGCACTGCATCGCCAGCACGCGGGCACTGTCGCGCAGAGCGTCGAACAGGGCCCATGAGGCGTGGGACGGGCGGCCGGCATCCTCGAGGAATGCCAGCAGACCATCACCGGTGAAGGCAAGCGTCTCGGCTCCCTGACGCCAGAACGCCTCAGATAGGGCCGCAACCGCCAGTACCAGACGCGCGGGACCATCGCCTCCCACCGTCCCGACGTTGCTCGAGAACAGTTCGCGGGTGGAGTTGGCCAAGTCCAGCAACACCAGGATGCCCCGGCGAGTAGTGACACGCACCCGCTACTGTACTCCCTTGCTGGGTCAGGTGATAACGCCGATTGGCCGATCCGTCCTGAGGCAGTGTCGGACCCAGCGGCCCACCCTGGCGTAGGCCTTGACGACCCTGTCTACGCCGAGGGCGGACGCCTCAAGCTCGATTGCCATGGCCTGTGTGAAGTTGGGGTGGACAACGGGCGCCTGCAACTCATACGCTGGCCGCGAGAGCTGGGCCAGCGCGTAAGCTTGCCTGATCCACGGCTCGAAGTCGGCGGAGCCGTGATGTTCACCGGGGGGCAAGTCCGCATAGTGCACGGAGTGGTGGTCGCTGAGGTGGTAGTGCACAATGTCGAATGTGAGCCCTTCCGAGGCACACCGCATCGCGGCCGCATCCTCGCCGGCCTCTCGGTACCCGCGGCGCCCGGCATCCCATGTCGCGAACCCGTCGAACCAGGCAACGGGGCTGATCTGCCACGGTTCGACGCCCAGAAGGAGCATGTGCCCGACGTCAACGTTCAGTCCGACGCACAGCCGGTACAGCCCGCCGAGTCTGTCCAGATCCGCAGGCCCCAGGCCGTCAGGGAAGGCCGAAAACATGGTGAACTCTCCAGGGTCGCGACCCCGGATGGCATGGCCCAGTCGCTCCATCTTCTCGTCCACTACCCGGTGGTACTCATCCCTGACCCGCTTGTATGCGCTGGGGGAGTTCACGATGTACACCGATCCATGCTCCACTTCGAGGCCCATGGTGACTGGCGGCAGCGGACTGCCCTCGGCTGTCTCGCGCGGAGGCAGTCGAGTGAGGATAAAGGTGGCGATACGAAACAGGTTCTCCACCAGGATCTCCTCGGGCAGACGCAGGGGAGTGACCGGATCGGGTGAGACAGGTGGTACCAGGACGTCGGCCCACATCACGCGCTCCCGTCCATCATGGGGGCCTTCACCATCGGTGCTCGGCGCGGCGTTGATGCGCAGCCCGCACACGATCTCCACTACCGGGGCGCCTGAGGCACTGGCGCAGCTCAGCGCTGCCAGAAGTGGCGCGTGGGGACACGCTCCGGCACCCGAGACTGCCACGTCGGGCCACCATATCCCCATCAGGGGCTCTATCGCGCGACTACCTGCCATCCATACGACCTGGGTCTGCGAGATGGCAGGGGCGTAGGTGGCCAGGGCCACGACAGCCATGTGGCCACGCAGGACAGCGCTGGTCTGGGGAGTGCGGCGAAACGCCTGGCGGATCAGGGCCGCTGCGGCGGCATCGCCGCCCGGATGATCGAGGATGAGCCGGTACATGCCCTGGCTCCACGGGGAAGCACCGGGAAGCGCGAGTGCTGTCTCCCAGGCCTTCTCCTCGCCGAGACCGACGAAGTAGTAGTCGATGGCAGGAATGCCGACCTCCATGGACGCAGCCACGGAGGGGAGCGGCCCGGCGGCCGGCTCCTGTGCACTGGGCGTCGCTGATCCCGAGAGGCTCCCGCCCGGCGGCTGCCACCAGGACGTGATCACCGAGAGCCTGAAGTCCTCCCGACATTCGAGCACGCTGCGCTCAGACATGCTCCGGATCGTCCCCCCAGTGGCAACGCCCCTGGGGGCGGGTAGGCCCCTCGGGCTTGGCGTCGTCCCTGGATGGCGTTGCCGGCCACAACTCGTGCCACCCTTCGAGGTGGTTGGCGAAGAGCAGCGGGTCGCGCATGGGAGCGATCAGCTCCTGACTCCCCGGAGGACGTAGCTCCCGGGTGGCCAGCCAGTGTAGTGTGTACAGCGGCGGGTGCGGTCGCCACTCGCCATCCGTCGGCGTGCTATCGGGACGCTCGGCCACTTGGTGGATCTCAACGCTCCAGACGTAGGACTCCTGCCCCGGACAGGTGGCGGCATACAGCCGTTCGCAGTACTCCTCCCAACCCGCCCTGTCGCCTTCACCCACCGTGCGGTTGAAGCGCCGGATCGCTCGGGTGGGAGTGAACAGGGCCGTCCGAATCGCGTAGTGCTCGGGCACATCGAGTGTGCCGGCGGCCAGACCGTCGCGCATCTCGACGAAGCGTGTGGTTAGTAGCCGAGCGTGTCCAGCCGACAGCGACACGCCCTTAGGGAGCACGACGAGTAGCTCGGCCCGCTTGACGGGGGCATCGGTCTCTGTCACACTGGCCTCCCCGATGCCCGATGGTGCGAGTTCCGGACCCACCTCCCCAAGCAGAGCGTCGCACAGGTTGTCGGCATTCACCTTCAGAAAGGGAGTGAACGACAGGTCGCTGACTATGAAAGCATCCACAGACCGGCCGTAAGTGCGTTCCCGCGGGCGCACCTCCGACGGGCGCGTAATGTGGTGACCCAGGATCAGGAGGGCGTGGTCATCGGTACCCAGCGTGGCCGGCTCCGGGCTCTGGCGCGCTCCCCAGGCATCTTGCAGCCTCTTCCTCAGCGCGTTGTACTCCGGGAGTTCCTTGACGTGCGCTGCCGCGATGACGGGGTAGCCGGAACTGATGTAGTCGGCGAGCAACTGCTTCAGCCTCTCCCGGGCCGTGGTCTCCTGCCCGCATCGGCAGTCGATCCACTCCACCACAGCGCCGCAGTTGAAGTCAGCAGGCGGAGGGATCCCGCGGATCCCAGTCGGCGCCGGCTTCGGCTGGGGTCCGTTGGCGGCATGGTTGCCGTCCTCGCGCAGCGCCAGTGCCAGGAGTTCGAACAGCGTTGGGAAGCACCCGCAGCCTGTTCTCAGAGACACCGGCCCAGCTTCCGCGCCGGAGCTGATGATCGCTCTGCACCTGCGAACGAACTCCCAGTAGCGCCACGGCTCGCCCACTGACGTCTGCGCGCTGGTCCCCTCAGGACCGACGCAGCGCCGACCCGCCTCTTCGGCCCCCGCGGAACGACTGATATCCCTCTCCATCCAGGCCTGGAAAGCGCGGCCGAGACTGCGATGCTTGTCCCTGTCCAGCCCGTGCTCCCTCACCCAGGGGCAGTCGAGGAACGCGCGCACCGCATTGCCCATTATGTCCAGCACCCCCAGCGGTCTGCCATCGATCTCGTGCTCCGCCACCATCAGGGCGCTCTGGACAGCCACGAAGCCGCAGTCGATGCGCGTGCCGCGCTGGAAGAACAGACTGATCCCACAGAACGGCGTCAGACCGTACTGGGTACCGGCTATGCCCTGCACAATGTGCCAGTGTCCGCGCGTCGCATAGGTGGGCAGTGCCAGGTGTGCCTCGACGATGAAAGGGATCGGGGGCCCCTCGGCGCCCTGTGCGCCCAGGACGCGGCTTGGCTCGAGCTGGAGCACACCCAGCACCTTCCCCACGCGCGCTCCCAGCCCGCCGGAGACGCCGCCATCAACCTCGCGCATGCTCGCCGTTCGGAGGCGCTCGAAGACCAGAAGGCCCACGGCCCATCGGTCCGCGCACTTCGGATCGGTGCTCGGCAACTCGCTCCGCCAGGAATGCGAAGGCATCCGGAAGTCGGTCGAGTACCAGGGGTCACAAGGCGTGAAGCTGAGGAAGGCCTCGAGGTAGGCTTGGCTCAGAGGGGTACACAACGACGGAGGGAGTGCTCCGTCAGGGCTGAAATGGTCTCCGAGGTGGGCGCGGTACCCGTGGGCGGGTGCGACTGCGCGGAACTCCTCGAGGCTACTGCCCTGCAACCGTTCATCAGACACGGCAACACCCTCCCCCGAGTGTGCTATGGCTGTGACACAGGCCGCCATCAGAACCATGTAGACTGCGCCGACACCCTGGACCGCTGGGCCGGCAGGACAGACCCGCGCCGGCCCCACTGCGGTCCGGAGGCGGCAGGCCCGGCCGGCCGACGTGGGTGAGACCAAGCCAAGTCCCTACGACTCAGACCGATCCTGATCTCAGTTCCGACGAACCTCGGGCGGCAGTGCTGCAGAGGCCACCGAGGCATGCCGACCAACGCCGGCAGGGGGAACGCAGTCGTGCGGCCCTATCGGCCTCCCGTAGGCGACCCGCGGCGGAACCGAAGCCCTGGACTGAGAAGACCTCAGCCCCGCAGAAGCTGCTCGGCGAAGAGACCTACATTGCGCGTCAGTGACCGGGTCGCCAGTTCGCACTCCCTGGACAGGACCTCGTCTACGGGGCAGTCCAGCAGGATCGGTGCGCGATGTACATCCTCAGGGAACGTGACCTCGATGGGGTGGGACAGCAGCCCTTGGTACTGCAGGCTCTCGATCTCCCGCAGAAGGTAGAACGCATCGTCTTCTGTCGCGGCCACGAGATCGATGCGGTCTTGCTGGATGTCCACGCTGTCGGGTACCAGGTGCCGTCCCAGCAACCCGTCGCTGCTGAGGAACGGACGCATCGCCGCCGCGCTGTTGTCACTTAAGCTCAACCTCAGTCTACGCGGGAGCATGCTAGTCCCTCCGAAGCGAGCCATCGCTGCGCCTGGATTCACGGTCCATACGTATTATACACATATACCCCAATTCTCCACACTTCAATCAGTAAGTATCGGCACCCGCGGCGTACTCCTAAGGGCTCCGTCGCAAACAGATAGCAAACACCGCCACTCCGGACCGCCACAGGTGGCTCCCACGCTCCAACTCAACCCGCCCGGACCCGTCAGGGATGGGGTACCTGCTCAACGCTGCGAGGTGCCAAGCGCGCTGCAAACACGCCGCCATGGCCGCGAAGGCGGCTTGGGGCACGCAGCGCCTCCGTCGTAGGGCGGACACCTGTGGCCAGCAGGTGTCTTGGCGGCCGAGGTCCATGCATCACGAACCCGCGCCCTGCGTGGCCCCCCGCACGCCACCCACTCCTCAGTTCCCCATCGGGGCGGCGCCAAGCACGGACGGGAAGGGCGCGGTTCGGCTCGCAGGGACTATCCGCCTGCATAGGCGCACTTGTTGACCTCGGAAGCTGGGAGTGGGGTTATCCCAGTCATTCGCAAGCGCGTGGGTCGGGGCTCCGACCGACCCGGCCGGCGGTGTCCGTTGCCATCACCCCTCAGTGCGCGCACGGTCATTGTCAGGCGAAGCTGCTTTAGGGAGTACAGGAACTGCTGAAGCGATGACAGTCAGGTACGACAAGACTCCCGTCCCTGAGGTAGAGGCGGGCGGTAGCCATATGGGACGCGGATCCGGCGATGCTCCCTCATACACCACCCGGATGCTGTCGGTAGCGCAACGACCTGCTGGGCCACATGATGCCCCAATGAGTACCCCATGTCAATACCCCAGAGCAAATGGGACGGAAATCATCGCCGTTGCCGCCGGATGGTCCTGTAGCCGTCACCCGAGCAGCAGGTGCAGCGGGCCTCGGGGCCCTTGTACAAAGCCCTCTCGCGGTCGGGGAGGGCGACTGCCGACCACGACTAGGACCGCAGTGAAGCGTGGCGCGTTCTCCGCAGAGGCCGCAGACGGCCCGCAAGCTCCACAGGCGCACGGCGACGGGCCCCCTCGTCTGGCCCGCCGCCGTTGTGTCCGCAGTTGTCCGGCATGCTGTCACGGCCCGCCGCCGGGAGGCGCGCCCCCCGAAGGGGGGTGCCGGTGAGTTCGCCCGCACCCTGGAGCCGACCTCCCCCCTACCCTTGCTCCCTCGCCAGCGGGCAGGCCAGCACGCAGGCCTCGAAGTTGCACGGCCGGTGCTTCGGGATCGCC
>CAYRFY010000278.1:7649-9892 GCA_964423635.1 uncultured Armatimonadia bacterium
CGGGGTCTTTCTCAACGCCGCCTCCAACGCCGCCGCGTCGATCGTCTCCGGGATCTCCACATCCATCTCCCAACCCACGTACTTGGTCCCCTCCTCCCCGACCAGCGAGTAGCGCTTGGCCCAGTCGCAACGGTCTCTGTCCACCGGATGGAACCGCTCCACCGTGCCGGCCACCTCCACTCGCACCTCCTCCGTGTGCGCCGCCGTATGGCAGGCCTGCAGGCAGCGGCTGCAGCCTTCGCAGGTCGAAAGCACGCAGAGGTCGGCCTGTGCCTCGTCCGCGGCGATCTCGGCGTCCGTCACGATCGCCGCGAAGCGCACATTGGGTCCGAACTGCTCGGTGAGCACGAAGCCGCCCTTCCCAATGTGCCCCAGGCCCGCCGCCACCGCGGCGAAGCGATTGCTAAACACGTCCGGCTGCTCCCCCGGGGGTGTCCGCGTCACCGAGCCGGTGCCCGTCACGTCGAAGGTCAGCGCCGCCCGATAGCCCCGGGCTTCCAGCCAGCGCATGGCCCGGAAACACCACAAAGACAGCAGGTTCACGCTCTCATACTGCGCGAAGGCATACGGCCCCACGGCCTCCGCCGGCTCCCTGGCCGTGCGCTCCACGCTGGCCTTCGGGAAGCGCAGCCCCACGACGATCACCGACTTCGCGCCGGCCAGGTGGTCCTCCGGCGTCTTGGTCTGGATCGTCTCCACACGGATCTCGGGCTCGTAGGGGTACATGCGCTGGGCCTTGTCCCGGGCGACCAGGTGCTCCTTGCCGTCGAACAGGGCCGCTAGCTGCGGCTGCAAAGCGGCGATGCGCTCCGCCGGCGCCACCCCCACCAGGTCGGCCCCCAGCTCGCACAGCAGGCGTTTGAGGGCGATTGCGGCCCCCTCGGGGTCGGTTGCCGGCGCGCCCGGGGCGGGCAGATCGCGAGACGTCGACTGCAAAGGCGCGCTGCTAACAACCGTCGCCGTCGCCACCGCCCAGCCCTCCGGGATGCCGCCGAGCTTACCGTGGAAGTCGCGCTCCGGAAAGCTCGTGCAGGACATGGCGCTGTAACCCCGGCGCTCCAGAGCCCTGGCCACATCGAAGGCCGCCAGCTCCACGAGGTACTGCCGCGCGCCGGCGGTGGCGTCTGGGCCCTCAGGCCTGCGGTAGTACACGCCCAATGTCATCGCGCTCACCGCGTCGGGGAGGTCCCGGCGCAGGTCGATGCCCTCGGCGGCAAGCTCCTGCGCCGAGCTGGTGACCACGAACTCCACGCCCTGATCGTAGGCCAGAGCCCGCAGCTCGTCCTCGGTGGCCCGGTCCACCGTCTCCGGCGGCGTGGCGTCACGCTTCCGACGCGGGGCATTGGTGTAGTCCGGGTCGAAGTAGCGCCTCTTGGGCGGCACGCAGTAGCGCAGGCAGCTTCCCATCTCTCCGCCCCGGAAGCCGTGCTCGGCCACCTGCTCCAGGATCGGCAGGTCCAAGTCGAGATCGAAGTGCTCGCCCCAGGCGCAGCGCCACAGGTTCTTATTGGCAAAGGTGTACTGCTTGTCCTCGATCTGCAGTACATTCATCCCGTCGATCTCTTTGGACAACGCCCCCGACAGGCAGTGCTCCACGCACAGCATGCAATTGTCACATACCGAACCGGGCTCCAATAGTGGGGTGGGCTCCAGCGCCGCATCGGTGATGACCTGCACGTACCGTTGCCGCGCCCCAAACTCCGGAGTGATCGCCAGCCCATTGTAGCCGTGCTCGGCCAGACCCGCCGCCACCGCCGAGTGAATATGGCTCACATCCGGCGCGAACTGGGCCGTGAGGTCCTTGTACCCCTTGTACCGCCAGATATTCGAGCTCACGATAGGCACCGCCGCATAGCCCTCGCGCTCCAGCATCAACCCGAGCCGATACGAGATCTCGTCCAGCCGCGAGTTCATCCAGTATTGCACCCGGTACGGGCCGATCTCCTGAGGGTGGTTGATGCCCCCCATCTCAATGGCCGCATCCGGGTGATGAATGGCCATGACAACCACGGACCTTGCGCCGGGCAAGATCCCCTGCGGGGACATGCGGATCGGCGCATTCGCATAACGCTCGATATTCGCGATCCCCACCAGATCCACCCGCAGCGACCGGTACGCGTACTGCTTCACCCGTCCCGTCAGGGCACTGTCAACCATCTTGGTCTCGGAACCGACGCTCATACTCGGAAAGCTCCTCGCACAGTTAGCATTGCCCGTGCCAGCGACGGGCCAACAGCAACGGC
>CAYRFY010000279.1:0-9801 GCA_964423635.1 uncultured Armatimonadia bacterium
GCCCCGCCCCCGCTGGGGCCGCAGGCCCCAGACCCCGTCTGTCCTGCCGCCGGGCATGCCATCTGCCACCGGGCCGGCCTCTTGCCTTTCGGTCCGAGTGTCTGCACACGGGGGCCGCAGATTGGCGTGCGAACGGCCGCACGCCAATCTGCGGCTGTCCGCCGTCGCTGTCGCGGCACTCGCCACGCCCGACACGACCCCGGTGCCCGCGTGGTCCCGTGCGTCGGACAGGCCGGAGATGTGCGCAACGGTGAGTTGCTCGGGAGAGGTCGCGCCGGACGAACCGCGGCGGGTGAGGGCGACATCGCCTCGGTGACGCACAGGAACGCGCTCACTGCTACTCTCCGGTCAGAGGGCATCCCTCAGTAGCTCGATGTCCTTGACGTACGGCAGGATCAGCTTGCCCAGTGCGGGACCATCGATCAACTGAACAGGGATCCCCTGGCCCTGGGCTGCTGTCCTCGCAGCCGCTGAGAACCCTGAGGTCGTCACGAAAACCGCCCGCTGTGCCCCCGCATTCTGCGCCGCCCCGCGCAGTTGCAGTACATCCGGGCCCCCGACGTTCGTGCTCGAGAGATTCTTGCACTGTACAACGCAGCTATCATCGCCCAGTATCGGGTCCTCCCGCCTGATGGTCAGGTCGACGCCGCCGTCGGGCCCTCCGAGCAGTTGGGTCTGCTGGACGGAGAACCCCAATCGCTCGAAGAAGAGCCTCATGACGGCTTCGAAGTCCTTGCCACTGATCCGGGGCCAGGCGCTGTTCAGGGCGGAAGCGTAGTTGCCAAAGACCCCCAGCACCGCCCGATCGTATCCCCTTCTGAGGTGAAGGCACGGGGCACCGTTCCCGTCGAACTCAATGAGCACCGACGACAGGGGGCTGCCTCCTTCGCGCAGGAGTTGTGTGAAGCCCGGAGGGGCCTGGAGCTTGGGCTTCCTGAGGCCTGCCAGCAGGCTTTCAGGGCGGATGACGCACGCCAGCACCTCAGCCACGCCCTCCAACAACTCGTATCCGTCGGTTCTCAATGAGTCTGTGCGCCCCACGCCGAGAGGCAGGTTCCATGCCTTCTTCGCGTCGTGCTTCTGGACGTACTTCAGGCGCAGCCCATCGCCGCTCCGTGGAAATGCCGCGATGAGAGCTGTCATCTCTACCTCTCGCCGCTGGCCCTTGACGTTGATGGCGATGACGGCGTCGTCCTTGCTCAACTCGGGAAGGCACACCGGGCGCCCCCCAAGCGGTTTGAGCGTCAGGATTCTGCTATCCTCTTTGAAGTGACACTGCTTGCGCTCGACAATGATGCCTCGCATGCGCCTCAGTCCTTATGCACGTTGATGGCAGCCCCCCTCACCCGCCATGCCGGCCCTGCGGGCCGCCCTGTCGACCTCTCCCGGGCGGCCCTTCGGGCCTGGGAGAGGTGGAACGGCTCCGCCCGACGCCTCTGCTGGCTCTCCCGAACGCCCTTCGGGCCTGTGAAAGGTGAACGACGGCACCCCTCACCCGCCCCTCACCCACACCAGCATCTGCCCGGCCTCGCGGTTGTCCCACACGCAGTAGGGAACGGCCCTCACACGGAAGGGCTTTGTCTTCGTGTCCGCCAAGCGGTACAGCCGGGCCTCCCAGCCGCTGTCATCGTCGATGAGACCCTCGGCCGTCACCACCACGACACCACCCAGGAGGTCGGGCTCGAAGTGGCTGTCCAGCGCCACGCTTCTGGGGAGCACGATGCTTTGTAGGGGCGCGGCATTGTCGGCCTGCTCCAGGCAGTAGACCATTGGTCCGCGCTGCAGCGCCACGCGCCCGGCGTCCTGGCGCACCGCCGGATGGGCTTCCAGGCGCTCCACCGGCATGGCCAGGGTGAGCTGCACCGTCTCGCGCCCGGTCCACTCACGCTCGATCCGCACGTAGCCCCGGGAGATGTTGCCATCCAGCTCGATCTCCTCGCCATCCACCAGGAGCCGCGCGTCCGGGCACCAGTCGGGGATGCGCAGGTTCAGGCCGAACCGGGCCGGCCGCTGCGGAGCCACCATCAGCCGGATCGCCCCGTCCCAGGGGTAGTCCGTCCACTGCGAGACTCCCACCCTCTGCCCGGCCACCTCGGCGCTCGCCTCGCCCTGAATGTACAGATGCACGTACAGGTCGGAGGGCGACTGGGAGTACACGTACCCGCCCAGGGAGGCGATGAGCCGGGCGATGTTCGGCGGGCAGCAGGCGCAGCCGAACCAGTCCTCCCGGTGGTGGCTTCCCGTGCTCTCCAGTGGATTGACGTAGAAGAACCTCGCCCCATCCAGCGACACGCCGCTGAGGACCCCATTGTACAGCGCCCGTTCCATCACATCGGCATAGCGCCCGTCGCCCGAGAGCTGCAGCATCCGCTGGGCCCAGAAGACAAGACCGATCGCGGCGCAGGTTTCGGCATACGCCGTGTCATTCGGCAGGTCGTAGGCCTCGGTGAAGCCTTCGTTATCCCGGGTCGAGCCGATGCCGCCGGTGAGGTACATCTTGCTCAGCGTCAGGTCGTCCCAGAGCCTCTCGCAGGCCGAGAGCAAAGACTGCTCTCCCATCTCGCCGGCGATGTCCGCCATGCCGCTGTACAGGTACGTGGCCCGCACCGCATGCCCCACGGCCTCGGACTGCTCCCGCACCGGGAGGTGGTCCTGATAGTACTCGCGCCTGGGTGGGGGCTGACCGCCGTACTGCTTCTCCACATCGAACACCGACGGGTCCTGGCCCCGCTGGTCGACAAAGAACCGGCTCAGCTTGAGGTAGCGGGTCTCCCCGGTGACCTGGTACAGCTTGTACAGCGCCAACTCGATCTCCTCATGTCCGGGGGCGCCGGAGCGCATGCCGGGCCCGAAGATAGAGTCGATGTGGTCGGCATAGCGGGTCATCACGTCCAGGAGCGTGCGCTTCCCGGTGGCCTGATAGTGGGCGACGGCGGCCTCCATCAGGTGCCCGGCGCAGTACAGCTCGTGGGCCCAGGAGAGGAACTTGAAGCGGTTCTGGGGCTCGACGACGGTGAAGAACACGTTGAGGTACCCGTCCTCCTGCTGGGCCGAGGCGAGCTTGGCGATGACCCGGTCCAGCAGGGCCTCCAACTCCGGGTCGGGGTGGGTGGCCAGCGAGTAACTGGCGGCCTCGACCCACTTGGCGATGTCGGATTCCCAGAAGATGTGGGGCCTGGGCTCCTCACCGGGTTTCCACTGCAATGAGAGCGCCCCGATGCGGCCGGTGTCCTCAAGCTGCCGGTACTCAGCGGCCAGGGTGACCTCGCGGTTAACCGCCATGCGCGGGGCCCAGAAGCCGTCGTTGATCTTGACACGGTTGAAGGGCACGGGACTGAGCTTGCAGAGTGGAGTGCTGTCTGACATCGAGGGATGCCTCCGGTGTGGTGTGGGCGGCCACGGCAGGCGGCGCCTGCCGTTCACCTCTCCCAGCGAGCGGAGCGAGCGCCCGGGAGAGGTCGCCCGCGCCGTGTGCGGGCGGGTGAGGGGAAAGCCCACCCAGCGTGCATTAGAAGCCTCCATCGGCCGTGGCGCGCACTGTCGGGCGACCCCTTGTCCAACGCTGGGTGGGCCTTCCCCTCACCCGCCCATCAAGCCCTGTACGGCGGGTCTTGATGGGCGACCTCTCCCGGTGGGAGAGGTGAACGGCAACGGCCGCCGCGCCCTCACCCCGCCGTTTCCACCGGCATGCCGGCCTTGGCCGACTTGAACACCGCGTCGATGACCTCCAGGCAGCGCACGCCGTCCTCTCCCGTCACCGCCGGGTCACGGTCCTCGATGATGGCGCGGGTGAAGTCGTCGACCTCGCCCATCCACATGCGGATGTACGCCGAACCACTCACTCTGGCCACGGCGTTCGCCGGCACCGGCGGCAGGTTGGCCATCACCGGCACGTTGACGGAGGTGAGGTGCTGGTACTCGGGGATCGAGTTGCTCTGGATCCAAAGCTCCGTCTTCTCCCACTCGGTGCGCATGCGGCCGCCGGTGCCCATCACATCCAGCCAGCCGTAACGCCCGCCCAGGCGCTGGGAGGTGCAGATCATCGCCGTGCTGTCATCCTCGAAGCGGATGGTGAGCTGCACCCCGGCCTCCACGTCGCTGCCGTCCTTCCAGGTCACTTCGGAGTAGACTCTCTTGGCCCGCTTGCCCGCGACCCACAGCACATTGTCGATCACGTGGGAGCCGATGTAGTACAGCGGCCCGCCGCCGTGGGCTTTCTCTCCCAGCCAGCCGCCCATGCCGCCGATGAGCTGCCCGGCGCTGATGTGGGCGACCTCGCCGATGGCGCCCTGGTCCAGCAGGCGCTTGAGCAAGATGCGCTCCGGCATGAAGCGCAATGTGTAGCCCACCATTAGCTTGAGCTTGGCCTCGCGGGCGGTCTTGGTGAGCTTGCGCCCGTCCTCGGCGCACAGCGCCATGGGTTTTTCCACAAAAACATGCTTGCCGCTCTCCACGGCCGCCAGCGCCGCCGGGAAGAGTTGGTCGTGGACGGTGGCGACGACCACCGCGTCCAGGTCTTCCTGCTCCAACATCTTCCAGTAGTCGTCATACGATTGCCGGTAGCCGCAGAGTTGCACGGCGGCTTCTGCGGCCTCGGTCTTGGGATCGGCGCAGGCCACGAGTTCGGCCCGCTCGGTCATCGCCAGTGCTTCGGAAAGGTAGCGGCCCTGTGCGCCACAGCCGATCAGTCCGAAACGCAGCAGGTCTGCCATGAGGGATCAGTCTCCTTGGGGTCTTGGGCCTGTGGCGACGCTTCAAACACAAACACCCACACCTATTTCGCCACGGCGGAGGGGGAGGACCTTCCAGAGCCCGCGTCGTGAGGTGCCGCCATTCCCCTTCCATCTTTGATGCGGTACAATACCCCGACCCAACCCACCCTCCATCCCGGAAAGGCGTGTCTCTCGTGAGCCCAGACATCCTCGCCCTCCTCGGCGGTGAGCCCGTCGGGGCCCCGCCGGCCGACGACCACCCGCGGTTCTCCCAGGCGACCCTCGACCGCGTCGCGCAGGTCATGCAGCAGCGGCGCACCGTGGGGCTCAACAAGAACACCCCGGAGGTGGCCGAGGCCGAAGCCGCCATCGCGCAATGGCAGGGCGTGGCGCATTGCCTGCTGGCCTCCTCCGGCCACGCCGCCCTGCACAACTGCCTCATCGGCCTCGAGGTCTCCTGGGGCGATGAGGTCATCACCACGCCCTTCACCTGGGGCGCCTCGATCTCGTGCATATTGCACAACAACGCGGTGCCCGTGTTTGTAGACGTGTGCCCCGATACGGGCCTGCTGGACCCTGAGAAGATCGAGGCCGCCATCACCCCGCGGACCAAGGCCATCTTGGCGGTGCACATCTTCGGCCAGGCCGCGGACATGACCGCCATCCGGGCCATCGCCGACAAGCACGGCCTGCTCGTCATCGAAGACGGCAGCCAGGCCCACGGGGCCATCCATGCGGGAGTGAAAGTTGGCACCTTCGGCGATGCCGCGGGGTTCTCTTGTATGGGGGGCAAGCTGCTGGCCACGGCCGAGGCCGGCTACATGGTCACACCCCACGAGGACGCCTACTGGAAGGCGGCCCTGTGCAGCCAGCACATGGGCAGGTCGCCGGAAGCGGCATTCCCGCATGACAGGTTCGGACAGTGGGTAGACTCGCTTGTCTACACCTACCGGCTGTCGCCGATGGTGGCCGTCATCCTTGCCGAGCAGGTCAAGAAGATCGATAGTGAAAACCAGGGCCGGCGCGACAGCGTCGCCCTGTTCCGCGAGAAGATGCGGGATGTGCACCTCGTCACCTTCCCGGACTACCCGGAGGGGGACGACCCGGTGTACCACATGCTCACGATGAACTTCGACGAGGAGCACGCCGGCATCAAGAAGGCCACGTTCCTGGAGGCCCTGGCGGCCGAGGGGGTCCATTGCTTCCAGTACATCCCCTCGCCGATTCCCACCTGGCCCCGGCTGCACTGGCAGACGTATGACGGGCCGAAGGTGATGTGGACAGAGCCTTTGAGACAAAGCGGGATCGACTATCGCGAGGTCAAGCTGCCCAACTGCCGGGCCAAGATCGCGAGATCGGTGGAGATGGGCTGGAACTACATCGAACCGGACGAGGCCAAGATGGAGCAGCTCGCCGCGGCCTTCCGGAAGGTAGAAAAGAACCTGCCGGACCTGAGGGTGTGGGAGTGCAGCGCGGGCGGGTGTGCGGTGTAGAGGGAGGCACTGTCGTTCCTGGGAGCGCAGGCGTCGGCGCCGTTGTCGTGGCCGTCAGTGGGGCAGGCTTTCCAGCCTGCCGTCGTTCGCCCTTTGTCGTGGCCGTCATTGGGGCCGGCTTTCCAGCCTGCCGCCGTTCGCCGTGGGACGGCCAACGGTCAACGGCATCAGCGACGGCGACGGCGGCGACGGCCTCCTCACCCGCGGCCCCCCCCATACGGCCACGGCGAACGGCAACGTCCCACGGCGTGCGGGCGAGACGCCCGCGACCCCAGGAACGACCACACCTCGACCGCCCCAGGAGGCCTTCTGATGCCTGCCGAGCCCTACCGCACCCTGGATGGCTCGCTGATTACTGAACTCGTTCGTCCCGAGAGCGAGGGCAGCCAGAACCTGAGCCTCGCTCTAGCCGTCATAGACCCCGGAACCTGTACCCTGCGCCATTCCCACCGGACAAGCGAAGAGGTATACTACATTCTTCGCGGACAGGGACTGCTGCAGGTGGGAGGAACACAAACTCCGGTGGCACCGGGAGAGGCCCATCTGATCCCCTCCGGCACCGAACACAGCATCCGCTGCACCGGAGAGCAGCCCCTGGAGGTCCTCTGTGCCTGTGCGCCGCCTTACCGGCACGAGGACACCGAAATCGCCGAGGGTGTGGTGACGTGACCGCCGGCGAGTCTCCGGCGATCTTGCGCCGGGTGAAGGCTCTGGAGCAGGCCACCGGGCGGCGGGTGGTCCTGCGCGGGCTGCACCCGGTGGATGAGACGTTCCGCGGAAGAGTTGTGGCCGGCCCCGGACTCATCGTTTTGGAATACCGGGATGACACCGCCGGCTATTACTGGCACTATCCGATCATCGAGAGCCTGCTATCATACGCCGAATCGGGCTGCCTGGACGTCGTAGTCCACGAGGGAGAGTAACTCAACGTCGATGCAACGCAATACCGTCGCCTGCACCTGTGTGTCCCATCGACCCGACAGCAGCCCCGGCTCGCGGCGCTCGTGGTGCTGCCGTTCACGCGCGCTGAGGGTACTGGCGATCGCGGCGGCCATCGCCTCGCTGGGGATCGCCTCCTGCACCGAAACCCCTGACGCCGGACAGGTGGTGGCGGTCGTCAATGGGGAGCCGATCACGCGGGGCGAGCTGATGGATGAGCTGCAGAAGAAGCACGGCCCCCGGGCGCTCTTGAAGCTGCTGGACGAGGCCCTGGTGGCACAAGCGGCCGCCGAGCGCGGCCTCACCCTGACCCCGGCCGAGAGAGACGCCGGCGTGGAGCGCGCCGCGGCCCGCGTGGGCTCCCGTATCGACCTGGAGGAGCGGCTGAAGCAAAAGGGTATCCCGATGGACGCCTACCGCCGCGAGATCGACACCGACTTGCTCGCGGACAAGATCGCCGCGCAGGAGGTGAAAGTCGGCGACGACGAGGTGCGCGCCTACTATAGCGAGCACAGGGCCGACTTCCAGCGCGGGGTCCGGGTGCGGGCGCGGATGATGCTGTTCCGCGACAAGGGCAGTGCGGAGGCCGTGTTGGAGGCGCTGCAGAGCCCGGAGGCGGACTTCGCCGGCCTGGCGAGGGCGCTTTCGGAGGACGACGCCACTCGCGATGAGGGCGGCGACATGGGCTACTTCGAGAAGCAGGACTATGCGGCCGCAATCTCGGAGGCGGCCTTCTCGCTGGAGCCGGGCAGCACCAGCGCCGTTTTGGAGGCGCCGGACGGCTGGGTGATCCTGCGGGTGGAGGACCGCAAGCCCGCGGGTCCGTTGCCCCTGGATGAGGTGCAGGAGCAAATCAGGCAGCGGTTGGAGCGTGAGCGCCGGCCGGAGGCCAGGGAGCAGTGGCTCTTGGCGGCGCGGAAGGCCGCGAAGCTAGATATCCCGCGCAAGGAGCTGCGGCAGGCCGTGGAGGCTCAGATCATGCAGGTCGATCCACCGCCGATGCCGGGCGAGCTGTAGGGAAAGCGTCCGCCCTGCCGTTCCCGGGACAGTGGTCGTCTCGCCCACACTGCCGTAGGCGTCGCCCTATCCGTGGCCTTGTCGTGGCCGTCGGCGTAGCCGTTGCCGTTGCCGTTCCTGGGACCGCGGGCGTCTCGCCCGCATTGCCGCTGCCGTAGCCGTCGCCTTAGCCGTCCCCGGGACCGCGGTCGTCTCGCCCGCGCTGTCGTTGTCTTGCGTCCGACAGAACCCAAAGAGGGGCGCCCCATACAGGGCGCCCCTCATTCGTGTCCGAACCGTCTGTACGAACTCCTACAGGCTCTGATAGATAGGGAACGCCTCGCAGAGCTCCTCCACCTCGCGCCGGACCTGGCCGATGACATCTTCGTTTGGAGAGCCATCGGTGTTGCGGCCCTCGTGGATCACCCGGGCGATCCAGTTGCCCACCAGCTCCATCTCGGGTTCCTTCATCCCGCGGGTGGTCATACCCGGGGTCCCCGGACGGATGCCGGAGGTCTCGGTGGGCGAGAGGGGATCGTTGGGGACGAGGTTCTTGTTGACCACCATGCCGGCCATTTCCATGAGGTCGGCGGCGTCGCGGCCGTTGATGCCCTTACTGGTCAGGCGCACCAGCATCAGGTGGTTGTCGGTGCCGCCGGTGACGAGGTCGAAGTCGTTGGCCTGCAGGGTGCGGGCAAGCTGCTGGGCATTGCGGATGATCTGGCGCTGGTACTCGCGGAAGCCGAACTCCTGGGCCTCCTTGAAGCAGACGGCCTTGGCGGCCACGATGTGCATCAGCGGGCCGGCCTGCACGCCCGGGAACACCGCCCGGTCGATGGCCTTGGCCCACTTCTCCCTGCACAGCATCAGGGCGCCACGGGGGCCGCGAAGGGTCTTGTGGGTGGTGGAGGTGACGACCTCGCAATATGGCACGGGGTCCGGATGGGCCTCGGCGGCCACCAGGCCGCAGATGTGGGCGATGTCCGCCATCAGGTAGGCGCCCACCTCCCCGGCGATTTCGGAAAAGCGCCGGAAGTCGATGATCCGCGGATAGGCGCTGGCGCCGCAGACGATGAGCTTGGGGCGGACTTCCTTGGCCACCTCGAGGATGTTGTCGTAGTTGAGTTGATCGGTCTCCGGGTCGAGACCGTAGAAGTGAGCCTCGTAGGTGTGGCCGCTGAAGTTCACCGGGTCCCCGTGGGTCAGGTGACCGCCCTGAGCCACCTTCATGGCCAGGATCTTGTCGCCCGGCTTGAGCAGGGCCCAGTAGGCGGCCATGTTGGCCTGAGAGCCCGTGTGGAGCTGTACATTGGCGTGATCGCAGCGGAACAGGGCCTTGGCGCGCTCGATGGCGAGCTGCTCGATCTTGTCGTAGTTTTCGCAGCCGTTGTAGTACCTCTTGTACGGATAGCCCTCGGCGTACTTATTGGTCAGCACCGAGCCGCCGGCGGCCATGACGGCACGGCTGGCGTAGTTTTCCGACGGGATGAGCATGAGCGTCTTGCGCTGTCGCTCCAGCTCGGCCTCCATGATCTTCGCCAGCTCGTAGTCGGCCTCCAGGATACTGCGATCCATCATCATGGTCCATTCCACCTGACAATAGTCATTGAGCCACGGAAGTGGCAGGGGTCGACAACTCCGGCCTGGGGCCCCGTCTCCGC
>CAYRFY010000280.1:0-9793 GCA_964423635.1 uncultured Armatimonadia bacterium
CGCCGATACGACCGGCGAGACGGGATGAGGGGGGAGAACGGCCTTGGCGCGAGCGGTTCGGGCGCGATTGAGGCCAAATGTGGCTCCAATGCGTTCATGCATAATGTGAGCGGAGAGCCCGCCCCACGGACGGCAGAGGCGCACGACCCACGGCTAGCCCCCGCGCGGGAGATGGGCCGGGCAGCTCGTCATGCAGCGCTCCACCGCTGTGGCATAGCCCGGGCGCTGGATGCAGTCGGCGTTTGTCATCGCCTCGCAGATGAACTCCGGGGTGATGTGCGCCGGCAGCTCGAAGGCATTCGTGTTGCCGGTGAGCTGCACGCCGCAGTCCGGGGCCAGCCCGTAGCGGCAGCCGCAGTCGCAACGCACCTGGTCGATGGCCCGCCAGGTGAGCGTCTTGCCCTCCAGCTCCACCGAGACCGTGCCGTCACCCGATAGAGCCCCGACCATGCAGGTGCGCGCGCAATTGCCGCAATGGCGGCAGAGGGCCTCGCCGGCATACAGGGCGTCCTGAGCCAGCGGAGCGTCGGTGATGATCGCGCTCACGCGCTGGCGGGCGCCGTACCGGGAGGTGAGCAGCAAACCGCTCTCGCCGATCTCGCCCAGACCGGCGGCGACGGCCTCGAAACGTCCGGCGGCGAGAGCCGGAGCGCCGATGTAGCTGCGCGAGGCCAACCCGTAAAGGTCCTTGGTGGGCACCGCCCGGTAGCCGGCCTCCGCCAGCTTGCGGGCGATTCGCAGCATGATGTGGTCCAGGGTGGCCAACGCCTCGCCGTGCACGCTGGCACCGTAGTGGCCGGCCTTGAGCCCCGGTTCGACCCCTACATCGTCCACACTGGCATGGATGTGCTCCACTCCCACCACGATCACCGAGCGCGCGCCGGGCAGGTAGTCATCCAGCGACTTGGGCGTCAGGTCGCGCTGCCGGGCTTCGGGGTTGTACGGCATGGCCTGTCCACCCCAGATGTTCCTGAGGCCCTTGAGCGGCCAGCCCTTGTCCACCACCTCGTAGTAGTCCTGGCCCGAATAGACCGCATCCAGGGCCTCCCGCAGCTTCTCGACGCGCTGTGCCGAGGCGATGCCCACCAGGTCCGCGCCCACCTCGCAGGCCAGGCTCTTCACCGTCTGGGTGAGGTCGCCGGCGGGCGAGATGACGGGGTCGGGGGCGAGGGCTATCGAAGCCGCTTCCTGCGGCCAGGGCATGGCGGTGAGAAGCAGCCGCCACTCCACGCCGGTTCCCTTCTCGTCGGGGAAGCTCGGCAATCCGCAGAGTGCGGCGGCCTGCGCGGCATCGATCGTCGAGTGGGGGATGACGGAATAGCCGTGGCGCTGGATCATCCGCCCCAGGCGTAACTGATCCACCCGGCCCTCGCGATAGCTGGACAGGGAACAGCCCTTCGGAAACGTGATGCCGAAGACGATGGCGCTCCTGGCGTCGGGCAGCTCGGCCTGCAGGTCGATGCCGGCCCGGGAGAAGACCTCGGCCGGGGCCCCGGCCATGTACCCGATCTCCAGCTTCCGGGCCTCCTCGACCAGGGCGTCCAGGGCCCTCTTTCCGCCCTGAGGGGTCTCGTCGGGCTGCTCGTCCCGGCGACGGCGCGGCGACTTGCTGTAGCCGCTGTCGAAGTACCTCCGCGCCGGGGGCACGCAGTACTTCAGACACATCCCCATCTTCCAGCCGTAGATCCACTCCGGGTGCTCGGCGGCCGCCAGCCGCACCTGCTTTGTGATGGCTTCCTCGGTCACCGGCTCGGGCCATTGGCGGCAGACGTCGAGCTGGAAGTTCTCGCCGATGGCGCAGCGCCACAGGTTGCGGTTCGGGAACTCGAAGGTCTTGTCCTCGATCCTCACCTGCAGCATGCCCTTGACCTCACGGTCGAAGCACTCGGTGGGGCAGTTCTGGGCACAGAGCATGCAGCGGTCGCACAGGGGCTCGCCATCGTAGAGCGGGTCGGGGTCCAGGTCGGCGTCGGTAAGGATCGACACGAGGCGCACGCGGGGGCCAAACTCCGGGGTGATGCAGAGATTGTTCCAGCCGATCTCTCCCAGACCGGCACAGGCGGCGGCGTAGTAGCTGCAGATGTCGCCGATCCAGCCGCGATCGGCGCCCGGTCGCGGCCGGTAGGACCAGATCCCCGATTGGCGGATGGGAATGGCCGCGATTCCGCGGGCCTGCAGGTACTTGGCGAGCTGGTAGGCCAGGTACTCCAGACTGGTGGAGGCATCCATCTCCGACAGGGCGGGCCCGGGGACACGAACGTCGGCCTCCTGCCCCAGCTCCGTGGGCGCGTCGAGGAAGTGGATGCCGCAGACCACCACCGTCCTGGCGGTGGGCATAACCCCCCGGGGGCTGTGCTCGACAGGGGCGTTCGCCCAGCGGTCAACCCCGGCGATCCCTACCAGGTCGGCTCCGAGCTCACGGCACTGGTCCTTGATCTGCGCGGTCAGCGGGTTCATCGGGACAGCTCATCTCCTATCTCTGGCGAGTAGTCGACGGCGCCGCCGAGAGGCGGGCGACAGACGGCGGACGGCGGGACTCACGTGTCACTGTCCGCGGCCTCCAGGCGGGCGGCGATCGCACCGGCGCACTCCACCATCTGCCGGATGATCTCCCCATCTTCTGTGCGGTCCGCGCCCCGGCCGATCGCCGCCAGTCCCAGCGCCGCCACCACGCGGCCCTCCTCATCCACGGGTACGGCAAGCTGCATGTAGCGGCCCCCGGAGAGCGCCGCGGCATGGCCCGCCTCGCGAACCCTGGCAAGCTCTGAGTTCAGGTCCTCCGCGGTCTGCGCCTCCGGCCACAGATCACCCGGCAGCCCTCGCTCGGACACGACCGCCTCCAGCTCCTCCGGGGCCAGATAGGCCAGGAGAATACGGCCGGTGGCCGTCTCGTAGACATCGTCCTGGTCCAGTCGCTGCCGGCTCCAGTGGAAGTCGGGGTTCCCATCGGCCACGTGGAGGATCACCTTGTGCCGGCGGTGCAGAGCCACCAAGACCGTCGGCTCGCGCAGGCGGTGGGCCAATTCCGTCACCAGGGAGCCTGCCAGCAGCGCCAGGTCCTTGCGCCACGGCCCGTGACGCACCACACGGTACGCCGCCGGCCCCAGCACGTACCCCGACCGCGGCGCCTCCTGCGCCACGAAACCACAGGCCACCAGGGTGCGCAGGATGTTGGAGCACGTGGCTGGATGCAGCTCGAGCCGGTTCGCGATCGCCACCACACCCAGCGGAGCTCCATCCGGCTGGTCGCCGAGGAGGTTGAGAATCTTGCAGGCCCGCGCGATGGCTCCTATTATCATATTATAATAAACTCCATGTTCATATGATATAACGATGACACCAGAACCGTCAAGGGCAAGGATAGAAGCGGCGGGGCGCCGACGAGGGACGGGAAGCAGGAATGGATGACGGCGGGCAGCGGAGACTACCCGCCGCCACCGTTGCCGCGGTCCAACACCTCTCTGGCCTTGGTGACCAGATCACGCATGGGGAAGGGCTTCTGGATGAATTCGACGCCCTCGTCCAACACACCGCGATGGGCGATGACGTTGGCCGTGTAGCCGGACATGAAGAGGCACTTCATGGCAGGTCGGCTGAGGAGCAGGTTGCGGGCCAGATCGCGGCCGCTGAGGTCCGGCATCACCACATCGGTGATGAGCAGCTCGATCTCCCCCGTATGCTCGGAAGCCAGGCGAATGGCTTCGATCGGCCCCGAGGCGGCCAGTATATGGTACCCGTGGCGCTCGAGGGCTTTCGCGGCCACATCCAGGAGCGCCGGCTCGTCCTCGACCAGAAGTATGGTCTCCCCGTGGCCAACGGGGACCTCGCTGACCGTGGCCGGAGCCGCCTCACAGACCTCGCCCACGTGGCGGGGCAGGTAGATCCTGAATGTGGTGCCCTTCTCCGGCTCGCTGTAGACGTTGATGAACCCGTCGTTTTGCTTGACGATGCCGTAGATCGTGGCCAGGCCGAGGCCTGTCCCCGCGCCGGGCGCCTTGGTGGTGAAGAACGGCTCGAAGACGCTGGCGAGAGTGGCGGTGTCCATCCCGCAGCCGTCGTCACTGACCGCCAGACAGACGTACTCTCCGGTCCGGAAGCCGGTGTGCTGCTGGATGTAGTCCTCGTCGAAGACGGCGTTGCAGGTCTCGATGGTGATCTTCCCCACACCCCCGATGGCGTCCCGGGCGTTGACGCACAGATTGGCCAGTACCTGGTCCACCTGAGTGGGATCGAGCTTCACAGGCCATAGATGGGCGCTGGGGCGCCAGGCGATGTCGATGTCTTCGCCGATGAGCCGCATGAGCATGCCCAGCATGCTCTCCACGGCACGATTGAGGTCCAGGACTTTGGGGGCGATGTTCTGCCTGCGGGCGAAGGCCAGCAGTTGTCGGGTCAGGTCCGAGGAGCGTCCGGCGGCGGTGAGTATGGCCTCGAGGTTCGTGCTGAGCGGATCCCCGGACTCAAGCTGCATCATGGCGATGTCGGCATGTCCGGTGATGATGGCCAGCATGTTGTTGAAGTCGTGTGCCACGCCGCCCGCCAGGCGCCCGACGGCCTCCATCTTCTGCGCCTGCAGGAATTGGTTCTCGAGGCGCTGGCGCTCCTCTTCGGCGCGTATGCGCGGTGTGACATCGGCGAAGATGCAGGCGAACTGCCCGGAGGCGGGGCGAAAGGCGGTGACCTCGAAGTGCTTGTCCAGATCGGCGGCGTACTGCTGGAAGAAGAGGGGCTCGCCGGTGAGGGCCACTTTGCCGTAGGCCTCGATCCATTGCGGTTCGGTGCCGGGAAGGACCTCCAGCACCCGCTTGCCCACGACCTGGGCCGTCGTGAGCCCCGTCATCCGCTCGAAAGCCGGGTTGATGCGCAGGAATCGGTAGTCGACAGGGGTGCCATTGTCGTCGCAGATGATCTCGTGGAGGGCGAAGCCGTCCAGCATCTCACGGAACAGGGTTTGGTAGTCTTCCTCTGCCTGCCGGTGCGCGGTGACATCACGGGTGATGGACAGCACCGAGTAAACGGCGCCATCGGCATCGTACTCCGGCACCAAGCGCCAGTTTAGCACCTTGTATCCCGCGTTGGTACCCAGGGTGAACTCTGTCTCGTAGGGGGTGGCGCTGTCGAACACACGCTTGATCGCATCTTCCCAGAAGCGGCATTGCTCCAGCGGGAAGCCCAGCTCCTGGTGGGTCTTGCCGATGAACTGCGGCGCATCAAGCGCCACCAGCTCTCGGACATTCCCGGACACGAACAGGTGGCGTCCCTCGCGGTCGAACCGCATCACGATATCGGGAAGCCCATTGACCAGGGCCCGATAGGTCTCCTCGCTCTCCCGCAGCGCATTCTCCATGAGCTTGCGCTCGGTGATGACTTCCGTGTAGACAATGATGCCGCCCACGGTTCCGTCGTTCTCGTACCAGGGGCGGCACTCCCAGCGGGTCCAGTCCATGGTTCCGTCGGAGCGCGGGTAGGGGTCATCCTCGGCGCTGAGAACCTCGCCTGCCAAAGCGCGCCGGTGCACCTCGCGCCACTGCTGCGGCAGGTCGGGGAAGACATCATAGTGGTGCCGGCCGATCAGGTCCTGCTCCTCGACATGGTAGTCGTCGATGTACCGCTGACTCACATAGATGTACCGCAGGTCCCTGTCGTGGACCGCAACGGCGCTGCGGTTATGCTCGATGATGTACCGCATCAGATCGTGGGAGTGCTTCAGGGCCATCTCGGCCTGCACCCTGTCTGTGACGACCTCGGTGGACAGAATGATGCCACCCACGCTGCCGTCCGCCTCGTACCAGGGGCAACACTCCCACCGGGTCCACGTCACCGTGCCATCGGCCCGCTCGTAGGGATCGTCCTCGGCACCGGTTGTCTCGCCGGCCAGGGCTCGTTGATGGGCATCGATCCACTTCTGAGGCAAGTCGCGGAAGACGTCATAGTGGTCCTGCCCGATGAGGTCGATGCCTTCGAGACCGTAGTCGTCGATGTACCGCTGACTGACGTACACGTAGCGGAGGTCCCTGTCCAGGACGGCGGTGGCGCTTTTGGCGTGTTCGATTATGTAGCGCATCAGGTCGTGGGAGTGGGTGAGCCTCACTTCCGCCTGCTTGCGCCCGGTGACGTCTCTGATGTTACCGATGACTTTGACGATCCGGTCCTCTTCCACCACTGCTCTTCCGGTGGTGCGGACCCACAGTTGGCGCCCGGCGGCGCTGGTGAAACGGGCCTCAATCTCGTAGGGTTCGCCCCGCTCCAGACAGGTCTCAAAGGCCGCCTTCACACGCTCCCTATCCTCCGGGGCGTAGCACTCCAGGCTCCTGTCCACGAGCCGGGCGGGGTCGTTGTCGAGCTGCGTTGGGTCCAGGTCGTGGATGCGATAGACCTCGTCGGTCCAGGTCATGGACTGCGAGGCGACGTCCCATTCCCAGCCGCCGATCCTGCTGAGGCGCTGCGTCCTGTCCAGTAGCTCCTGGTTGCGTCTCAGAGTCGCTTCAGCCCTGAGGGCCGCCACCTGATCGGCCAGGATCTTTCCCGCCAGAATCGTGGCCAGCGGGTAGAGGATCATCACCGGCGGGCCGAGACGCATCATGGTCTGCAGCCTGGTGCCCGCGGGCAGCGTGAGCATCAAGGCGACCATGGCGGCATGAACGATGAGGCCGAAGACGTACAGGTACAGAGCGGAGGGGACATCGGCACTCCGGCGGAAGCGCCGATATCCGAACAGGCCGATGAGCATCGAAGCCAGGGTGACGCAGACGCCCATCGTCGCCCCGCCGCCGCCCAGGGAAATGCGGTAGGCGGCGGCCATCACGGCGGCGATCGCGCCGGACCAGGGGCCGAAGAACAGAGCGCACAGACTGACCATCACCGATCGGCCGTCGAAGATCAGCCCCTCGCCCATGTCCAGCGGCCGCATCATGCCCAGAACCGCGGCGCCACCAAAGAGCAGTCCCTGCAGGAGCGCCCCCCGAGACCCTGTTCGTGGCCACCTCTTCTCCACAAAGCCCGAGACGATGGTCAGGGCCACGAGGAATGAGAGGTTCAGGATCAGGTCGATGCTGGCGTCAAGCTCGAGCACGAAGTCCACCGGACGTGGTCCCCCTATACTGAAGACGTGGCCGAGAAGCCCGGCCGACCTGCACCGTGTCATCCTGAGCGTCAATCTCGCGCAGCGAGACAGCGAAGAAACTCACCGGATGCCCGGGGATTGTCCGAGCTGCTCTTGCCGGGAGCGGATGCTCTCACGATGACACTCCCCGGCGAACCAGACCCGCTTCGCCGGCCGTCGAGCCCGTGAAAGCAATGTTCACGCAGGCACTCCCACGGCGCCCGACTTTGGAAACCGTAACGACGGAAAGCACCCCGCAGTGCATCATCCCACCCAGTCCCGCCTCCGGCGGGGGGAAACCGGGCATGTCGAAGCGCCCCACCTACTCCAGGTGCGCGCACCCATCGCACCCGACCGGTACCGCCTCCTCTACACGCATGAGCGGGGACGTTTCTCTTCGATGGCGAGGTCACCTCCGTGCGGTGTTACCCGAGATCGCGCTCAGACGCCGGGAGAGTCAACGGCGGCGGAGCTGTGCGGCCGGCCTCAGCAGGCGGCCGTCCCGGAGACGAGGTACGGCGCTCTCCGGCCAACCCGGAGCCGTCGGAGGGTACCCACGCAGCGACACGCTCGGCTCTGAGGTGCCCGATGTGTTCTCCTGGATGCAGGCCACGGTGCGGGGTCGGGAGGGAGAGTAACGCAGGCGCGCGTAAGGGCGGACGCAGACGGCCCAGACGCCGGCTGATGGCCACACCCCTCGGAATGGGGCGATACGTGGCACAGCGCAATGGAGCACGCTCCGAGAGGTGGGCGGAGTGGCCACTCCTGGCATGGCATCGCTCCATGTCCAAGGAAGGTGATACCGAGCTACCTGCGGGGCGTCGCAACTCTTACATATTCCCCCCGAAAGGGTCAGACACCTCCACCGCTTCGCGCCGTCTCGGCGTCACGCTGGCCGGGGCGCCCCCTTATCCAGTCCGGAGGGCGGTGGAACCCGTCTGGGACAATGGGTTAGCCTCGCGGGGAGCTTGCGGGGAAAAGCCGCGGGGGAGCAGGGGCAAGAGCAGCGGCGCTCCCACCCCTCTCCTGCCTCGAGCCGCGGACGAGCCGCTCAGTAAGGGCCGACACGGCAACGCTAGACCGGGGACCTGCTCGGTCTGAAGCGAGCCCGCGGTGGTCCTCCGAACCGGGCAAGTGGAGAGGGCGCAGGGCACGGCCGCCGGGAGGGTCTCGCCGTGAAACAGCGAGCCGCTCCCGGCGCGACGAGATGTCCGTCACTCAGGTCTTCTGGTAGACCCGCACATAGTCGAAAGTCACGCTATCGCGGAACAGGTGACTGGCCATGGCGGTAGGCGCGTCCTCCTCCGATACGTCCACGTTCAGCACGATGTACTGGTCGGTCCGTGACAGGCCCTGGGAAGTGCGGCCCGACACCTGGCCATCGATGTAGTAGACGTACCCTCCGTCCGTCCACTCCAGGCCGTAAGTGTGGTACTCGCCGGCAACACAGTCCACGGCGCAGGGACCGAAAGACACCTGATGGGAATCGGCACCCCACCCGTTCCAGTGCACATACTGGTTCACCCAGTCGGCGTCGGGTCGGCTGCAGGTGTAGATGCCGAGCTCCGCGCCATTGACCGCCGGGTTGTTGTCGGTGTTGCCCATCAGTGGCGAGGTCAGCCAGAAGGCCGACCGGCAGCCACGGGCGGGCTGCATCAGCACCCGACACTCGAAGTACCCGTAGGTCGTCTGGAACGTGTCCTGGGTCCCGATCATTCCCGTCCAGATCTCGTCCGCCACCCGCTTGGCCGTGATCACCAGATGGCCTTTCCCATCCAGGGCCACAGCTTCCTTCGTGTTGATGGCACAGAAGCGCGGTCCCGGGAGACGGTGGCGCCATTTGGTCAGATCCAGCAGTGTGCCCGTGAACTCGTCAGACCACACGAGGGTGTAGTCCTCCGACGGCGGCCCCGACGTCACGGGCTCCTCCACAGGCGGGTCCTCCGCCACCGTCGATGGATCACTGCTGTCGCAGCCAAGCATGAGACAGATTCCCAACACCAGCAGCGCAACGATGGCCCAGCGCATGATCGCGTCCTCCTTAGCAACGGCTATGGGTTGCGGATAGCGCTTCACGTCGTGACGCCCATCCCACCGGGAGGCCAGAGCAGAACCGCCGAATAGCATCAGAGGGGCCCGTACTGGGATGCGGTACGTTTCGATGATGCTGCAACACAATAGCTACCGCAGTCTGCCGGTGACGTCCCCGGAGAGTGGTTTGACTGCTGCAGGCACCATCGATGTTCCATATAATGGCCTTATGATCCCTAATTCTCTTTAGACTGATCTACCGGATTTGATGAGGAGCAACTTCAGAGCAGCGACAGCGGGCGCATGACGGCGAGCGGACAACGGGGGAAGACGGGAATCGGAGCGGCGACACGCGCCCCGGTACCCGGTGGGGATGGTACCGATTGGGCCCGGCGGCTACCCGGCGTGGAGGTCCTCGTAGAACCTGCTTTGGTGGCGGACCTTGTGCGTTGGGACGCCCGGCTCAAACGAGACGATCTCGCGAAGCTTCTCGCCGATTGTCTCGAGATCGCGCTCGGCCGTGTCCGTTTCGGGTCCCAGGGGCGGCCGACACCCGGCAAACGGCACGGCAAACGGCACGGCGGACGACCAACGGCGCGGGGCTCCGCCCATTAGCGCTAAGATAACAGGTGCTTTCTGCTGAGGGCCTGTGGTATGATG
>CAYRFY010000281.1:0-6542 GCA_964423635.1 uncultured Armatimonadia bacterium
TCTCATAGGGGAACGGCATCCCTCAATCGCCACCCGACAACTATACAAGGGGGGCTGGGGGGGTGAGGTGACGTGAATCGGCGCCTGCCCGGAACCTGCATAATCTGAGTGGAGAGCCTGTCGGCCAAGTCAATTGGGCCGCCTAGGTGCCTCGTTGCCATAGCTCGGAACGCGTAGGATGAGTGTCGTCATGGTCTCATAGGCGTGTTACCGCCGCATTGAGGGCGCTTCTCCCCACAGGACGTCACTCGCCTGCGCGTATCCGAGGGTCCGAAGGGACTTTGTCGACAGGCTCTGGAGACCCGCGGGCACGGGGCTTCGCTACACCCGCACCAGCTCGTGGCTCTCGCCGGCCTGCAGGACGGCCAGGGCGATCTTGAGCGCTTCCACACCGCGTTCCCCGGTGGATAGGGGCTCGGTGCCGTCCTGCACGGAGGAGATGAAGTGCGCCATCTGGCGGTCGAACCAGTCCTGGCCGGTGGTGGGCTCGAAGGGCACGGCCTCTTCGCTGCCATCGCCATTGATGATGAACAAGCTGCCGGCTTCCGAAGCATTGGGGAAGCGGATGGCGCCGCCGGGGCCGATGACATCCTGCGTTGTCGGCACATTGCCGTTGGGGCCCGGCATACACCAGGAATGGCTGCGCACCAACTCGTCGCCCGAGGCGAAGTGGATGATGGCGCTGCCGGTGTCCAGGGCGGTGGTGTCTTCGCTGAAGCGCATGAGGCTGCCCATAGCCCACTCGGCGTCACCGAACATGGAGCGGGCGAAGTCGTAGTCGTGCACGGAGCCATCAATGAAGGGTCCGCCGCCCTTCTCGCGGTCGATGAACCAGCGCAGCGGCGGCTTACGGATAGCCGTGGTGTGTCGCCAGAGCACCGGCCGTCCGATGCGCCCGCTTTGCACAACCTCCCGCATCTTCATCCACTCGGTGGAGAACTGCCGGACGAAGCCCACCATGAACCGCACCCCGGCCTCCGTGCAGGTCTCCGTCATGCGCCGGGCATCCTCCAGCTTCATGGCGATAGGCTTTTCGCACAGGACGTGCTTGCCCGCCTCGGCGGCCGCGCAGACCACCTCGGCGTGCAGGAAGGTGGGGACACAGACCACGACGGCGTCCACCTCCGGCATGGAAAGCAGTTCGTGGTAATCCGTGACCCAGTGCTTCGCTCCGTGCTTCTCCGCCTGCTTCTGGGCGACCTCGGCGTTGATGTCGGCCCCGCAGATGAACTGCGCGTCAGGACGCTTATCCAGTGCCTGCAGGTGTGCCTCGCTGATACGTCCACAGCCAATGACTCCGAACCCGAGCTTGCTCATTTCGAACCTCGCGATCGTTCGTGTGTTCGGCTCGCCCGCCGCTTGCCGTTGTAGGGCGGCGACGTGTGCGCCGCCGATCTCTGCGGGGCGGTTGTGGTTCTCCGGCGCGGTACAGGCCCGCGCCCTACAATGGCGCGCCGCCGCCCTCACTTCTCCCGGCCCGCGCCGTGTGCGGGCGTCCGGGAGAGGGGACGGCCGCCGTTCCCGCCGTTCCTGTCACCTGTTTCCCGTCACCTGCCGTTACCCCCGCCCTATCCTCACGCTCACTCTCTTGAGTGTCAGGTACTCCTCGAGGCTGTAGCGCGAGCGGTCCATGCCGACGCCGCTTTGCTTGAGGCCGCAATGGGGCAGGTGAACTCCGAAGTGCTGCTCATTGACGCAGACGCTTCCGGCCTGCAGCTCCTCGGCGGCCTGCAGGGCGGTGGTCAGATCCGTGGTGAAGACGTAGGCCGCCAGACCGTACTCGGTGTCATTGGCCATGGCGAGCACGTCGTCGGCGTCCGTGTAGCGGATCACGGGCAGGACGGGGCCGAAGATCTCCTCCCTGGCCACGCGCATGGTGGGCGTCACGTCCCGCAGGATGGTGGGCTCCATGAAGAAGCCCCGCGCCGGCTCGGAGGGGATGTTGCCGCCGCAGACCAGACGGGCCCCGGCGCCCAGAGCGCTGCCGACCAGATCGAGGGCGTGCTGTCTGGCCTCATCGGTGATCATTGGCCCCATCAGCGGCCCCTGTCCCTTGCCGCTGCCGAGCTTCAGCGCGCCGGCCTTCGCCGCGGCCAGGGAGAGGAACTCCTCATAGATGACCTCATGCACCAGGCAGCGGTTGGGTGCCACGCAGATCTGGCCGGCATTGCTGAACTTGAGCCCCACGATGCGGGCGGCGGCATCCTCCAGCTCGGCGTCCGGGTAGACGATGGCCGGGGCGTTGCCGCCCAGCTCCAGGGAGAAGTGCTTGATCGTGGTGGCGGAGGTCTTCTGAAGCTCGATGCCCGAGGCGGTGGAGCCGATCATGGTGATTAGGTGTGGAATGGGGCTTCTCAGCAGCCGGTCGGAGACCGATCGGTCATTGCAGGTGATGGTATTGACCACGCCCGGAGGAACACCGGCCTCGTCCAGGAGGGCGAGGGCCTCCAGCGTTGCCAGGGGTGTGTGCTGCGAGGGCTTGATCACGGCGGTGCAGCCCGAGGCCAGGACGGGGCCCAGCTTGTAGCCCAGGTTCAGCAGCGGGTAGTTCCAGGCCAAGAAGCCCACCACGACCCCCAGCGGCCGGCGGAGGGTGTAGTGCAGGAAACGTCCGGTGGGATCGGGGATCACGTCCTGCCGGAGGCGATCGGCCTCCTCGAGGAAGAACCGCAGGGAGGCTACGAGACTGGTGATCTCGTAGGTGGCGGTCTCGTAGGGTTTCCCGGTCTCGCGCACCAGGAGGTCCGCCAGTCGATCGCGGTTGGCCTCGAGCAGGTCGATGTAGGCCAAGACGGTCGCTTTGCGCTCGCCCTGCGGGGTGCGCGACCACGATTCGAAGGCGCGGTCCGCCGCCGTCAGCGCCGCTTCGATGGCGGCCTCGTCGGCGCCGGCCACGGTGGCGATGGTCTCCTCGGTGGCGGGGTTGACAACTGAAAAGGAGCGGTCCGTCGTCACCGGCTTGCCGTCCACGATGAAGGGGACGAGTTCGCTGGGCATAGGCTTCCTCCGCGGAGGGTAGTAGCGTTGGTCCTCCCAGCTCGGGAGGGCTGAGCGGCCGCCGCCGTCGTGGCCGTAGGCGCCGTGGCTCCCGCCCTGCGGGACCGTTGACGTAGACGCGCGACTCGTGACTGGCAGACTCGCGACTTTCGTATTCCCGCAGGGCCTACTCGGCCCTGTACTTGGCCACGGCCTCGCGGTTGAGCTTCACGCCAATCCCGGGCCGAGTCGGCAGCTCCATGTGCCCATTGATGACGGGAAGCGGCACATGGGTGAGCTCGTCGCGCCACGGCACATCGCCCATCTGGTGCTCCATGACCAGAAGGTTCGGGATGCAGGCGCAGAGCTGCAGAGTGGCCGCCGTGGCGACGGGTCCGACCATGTCGTGCGGGGCGACGGGCACGTAGTAGGTGTCGGCGAAGGCCGCGATCTTCTTGGTCTCCAGGATGCCGCCGCTGCTGGCGACATCCGGCATGATGATGTGGGCGGCCTGGCGCTCGAGAACCTCGCGAAACTCAAAGCGTGTGGCCAAAGCTTCGCCCAGGCACAGAGGCATGGGCAGCTCCGAGGCCAGCTTCGCCAGGGCCGGGGCGCTGGCGGAGGGCACGGGGTCCTCGAGCCACATGAGGTCATAGGGCTCCAGAGCCCGGCCCAGCCGGAGGGCCGACGGGACGTCGAAGGCCCAGTGGCAGTCGAGGGCCAGGTCCACATCGGGTCCCAGGCGGTCGCGGATCGCGGCCACGGCGTCCTGCACCCGGCGGATCTCGGCATTGGTGATGTGACGGCTGAGGTCCTTGCCGTGGCAGCGGATGAGCGCCGGGCGCTCGCCCAGGTACAGGAAGTCGTCCACATCGAGCTTGAGGGCGGTGAGGCCCGTGGCCACCGCGGCCGCGGCCAGGTTCCCGTGGCTTTCCGGCGAGTGATCGGAGCCACGGAAGAAGCCGTCGGCGTAGACACGGATGCGCTCGTGACAGGCGCCGCCCAGAAGCTGGTAGATGGGCAGACCCGCCACCTGGCCGGCGAGATCCCACAGGGCGATCTCGATGCCGCTGAGGGCCGCCAGGCCCACGTCACGCCGGAAGCATTGCTCCCACAGGCGCTCGATGTGGAGGGGATCCTCGCCACGAAGCAGTTCGCCGATCTGCTGGATAGACTGGATGACACCGCTTGCCTGGAAGGCCAATGCTTCGCCCAGGCCGACGAGACCTTCATCGGTATAGACTTCCACGAAAACCATGGGGAAGCGGGGCCAGTGCCGGCCCTTGACGGGAGTAGCGGTGACATGGGTGATCTTCATGGTGGTTGTGAGATCCCAGACTGAGGCGGAGGGGCGCCTTTAGGATATTGTATGCAATATGTTATCCGCCTCCCCCTCCCCTGTCAACCGCTCTTGAGTCACCAATAGCACGCCTGCAGAACCGTCCGTCGTCTTGTCCGCCCACGACATGGGACCACGAACCAGGAAGGTGATCGGAGCCTGACCGCTGAACTCTCGCGGTGCCCTCGGACGTCTCTTGGCGGTGAGAGGATGGCCGCGCCGTGGCCCGGCGCTCCCCGGGGGAGCCGCCCCACTGCGCCTGGGCTTTCGCCGGGAGCCGGCCCGCGCCGGGTGCCGCTCTCCCGTGAGATGGGCGGCACATCTGAGTAACACGCTGGATGCGCGGCCGTTTGAGGTGCGGGCCCTCTGGCACTTGACTAGAGGCCCCGCGGCGGCTATAGTTAGAGTTCCCTAATACAAGGCTGAGGCGAGCACATGTCCCTGCAGTTGTCGGCGACGATGGAGGACTATCTGGAGACGATCTACGAGCTTCAGCGCACCGACAGTGGGGCGCGGGTGAAGGATATCGCGCGCCTGATGCAGGTGAAGATGCCGTCGGTGACCTCGGCGGTGCGGACGCTGAAGCAGGAGGGGCTCATCACCCAGGAGAGGTACCGCGCGATTGAGCTCACCGAGCGTGGTCGCGAGGTTGCCGAGGACCTGCGCAGGCGCCACATTCTGCTGGCGGGATTTCTCACCGATATCCTGCAGCTTGATGCGGAGCAGGCGGACGGTGAAGCCTGCGAGTTGGAGCACGGGCTGAGCCGCGAGACGCTGCGAAGGCTGACGGGCCTGATCGAGTTCATCAAGAGGTGCCCGCGCTGCGGGGAGGACTGGTTGGATCATCTGCGGGGTCGCTGGGAGGATTGCGCCTGCGACCACGACTGCCGTGAGTGCGTGGCGGGCATCGAGATACCGGACCGCATGCCGTTCGAGCTCATCGAGCCCACGGAAGCAACCATGACCCTGGATCAGCAAGAGCCGGGGTTCAAGGGCGTGGTGGTGCGCGTGGCGGGCAACGGTCGGATCCGGAAGCGGTTGATGGAGATGGGCGTGACTGCCGGGACCGAGATCGAGTTCGAGCGGGTGGCGCCACTGGGCGATCCACTGGAGATCCGTCTCCGGGGGTACCATCTTTCCCTGCGTAAGGAAGAGGCGGCGACGGTGTATGTCGAGCCCAAGTAGCGCCGCGGGTGCCGCCATGCCATTGTCCATAGCCAAGTCCGGGGAGCACGTGGTGTGTGTGCGCGTGGAGGGCGGCCCCGGCCTGGAACGACACATGGCCGCGATGGGCATTCTGCCCGGCGCGGAGATGAGGGTCGTCAGCGGCGGCGGATCGCCCGGCCCGGTGGTGGTGAAGGTCAGGACGACCAAGTACATGCTCGGCCGCGGAATGGCTCATCGAGTCTTCGTCAGGCCGAGATAGCCGCACCGGCAAGGGGACTACAGGGCGACGCCGCGCGGCTCAGGCGCCCCCGCGTCCGGGGACGGCAAGGACGGCAGGAACGGTCGACGACACACAGCACCACCGCATTCCCTCCTTTCCCCCCTCGCGACACACTGACCGAAGCACAGGTGGAGTACTACATGGCCGACGAGATCATTGTGGGTCTGGCCGGGAACCCGAACTCCGGCAAGACGACGCTCTTCAACGAACTGACAGGCGCCCACCACCATGTGGGCAACTATCCGGGTGTGACCGTTGAGAAGAAAGAGGGCCTCTGTCGTTACGTTCGCCACCGCCACCAGCCCCCCCACTCGGACCATCCTGAGGGGCATCCGCACCACGCCCCTCAGGTCCCGGGTACTCACGATGAGGAGGCTTCCTCCGACCGCCTGCAGATGCGCCTGGTCGATCTGCCGGGCACCTACAGCCTCACGGCGTACTCGATGGAGGAGTTGGTCGCCCGCAATTTCGTGGTGCAGGAGCGACCGGATGTGGTGATCGACGTCGTCGACGCCTCGAACCTCGAGCGCAATTTGTACCTTACCAGCCAACTCATCGAGCTCGAGCAGCCCACCGTCATCGCGCTGAACATGATGGATGTCGTGGAAAACCAGGGGCTGAGCATCGACCACGAGCTATTGGGCCAGCTCATGGGAGTGCCGATGGTGCCCATATCGGCCACCAAGTCGGAGGGGCTCCACGAGTTGCTTTGTACCACGGCCGCCGTGGGCGCCGAAAGCGTGAGACCCGCGGTCACGCTCAATTTCGGCTCGGAGTTGG
>CAYRFY010000281.1:6552-9775 GCA_964423635.1 uncultured Armatimonadia bacterium
GCCCCACATCCAGCAGATCACGGCACTTCTGGCGACGCGAGACGATCTGGGCCCCATGAGCCCGCGCTGGGCCGCCATCAAGCTCCTCGAAAACGACTCTCAGGTGCGCGAGATCGTTCAGGGCTTCGGCGAGGGGAGTGCCGAGATTCTGGCCGCCGTGGACGCGGCCCGGGCCCATATCGAGCAGGTCGTGGGGGACGATGCCGAGATCGCCATCGCCGACCGACGGTATGGCTTCATCGCCGGCGCCGTGCGCCAGTCTGTGCGGCACGATCAGCTCCACCGCGTGGATTGGTCGGAAGCCGTGGATCGGGTCGTTGATGGGCTGGATCGAGGCCGGCTTCACCGCTCTGGGCTCCTACCTCAGTTCCGTCTTGCCCCCGGGCGATCTGCAGTCGCTCATCGTGGACGGCATCATTGGCGGCGTGGGCGGCGTGCTGATCTTCGTCCCCAACATCGCCCTCCTATTCCTGGCTATCTCGATCCTCGAGGACAGCGGCTACATGGCCAGGGCGGCCTTTGTCGTGGACCGGATCATGCATCATGTGGGTCTGCACGGCAAGAGCTTCATACCCATGCTGGTGGGCTTCGGCTGCACGGTGCCGGCGATCATGGCTACGCGGATTCTCGACGAGCAGCGCGACCGCACGGTGACCATGCTCATCGCGCCCTTCATGAGCTGCGGCGCGCGCCTGCCGGTGTACATCCTGCTCGCCGGCGCCTTCTTCGCCCCCGCCGTGGCCGGCAAGGTGATCTTCTCAGTGTATGCCCTGGGCGTCATGATGGCCATGGTCATGGCCCTGGCCTTCCGCCGCCTGTGGCTCAAGGGACCCAATACCCCCTTCGTCATGGAGCTGCCCCCCTATCGGCTCCCCACCGCCAAGGGCGTGGCCATCCACGTGTGGGAGCGGGCGTGGCAGTACGTCAAGAAGGCGGGCACCGTCATCCTGGGCTTTGCGGTGGTGATGTGGGTGCTGATGAGCTATCCCAAGCCTCCGGAAGCCTTGACGGCCGAGATGTCCGAGTTGGCAGCGGCCCAGGCCGGCCTGGAGTACAGTATCGCGGGTCGGGTGGGCAAGACCATCGAGCCCGTCTTGCGACCTCTGGGCCTCGACTGGAAGGCCGGAGTGGCGCTGGTGGCCGGCTTCGGCGCCAAGGAAGTCGTGGTTTCCACACTGGGCACGGCCTACAGCCTGGGGGCCGAGGAAGAGACGGGCTCCCGCGCTCTGCAGGCGGCCCTGCGGGCCGAGCCCGGCTTCACCCCGCTGGTGGCCTACACCCTCATGGTGTTCGTCCTGCTCTACATCCCCTGTCTGGCCACCGTGGCCGTCATCGCCCGGGAGTTCAGTTGGCGGTGGGCAGGCTTCGTGGTGGTGTACACCACCACCGTCGCCTGGATCGTGGCGTTCGTCGTCTACAATCTCGGGAGGCTGCTGGGGCTGGGGTAGCGTCACCGCGGTGGCCGCCGGGAGGCGCGCCGCCGAGTCCTGCGCCGTTCACCTGTCTCCCGTTCCCCCCCGGCGGAGCCCATCCCGTGTGGCACCAGGCCCCCACCCCGTACCTCTCTTCCTGTGACGCGTCGGGCACCCAAGCCGCGTTGTAGCACGCCACGGCGCCCCGACGCGTCACAGGCAGGGATCACCTGCCTGTGGTTTCCGTCTGCGACGACACCGGAGAGCCAGCACCACCCCTGCCCGCGGCACGCGATCCTGAGCAAAGCCTTTCGCCCTCCGCCTCCGGCCCGTGCCGAGTGGGCCAACTGTCCTCCGCCACCCGGCTGCGAATCCCGTTCGCTCTGGAAACCGGCGGCTCGGACGCGATCAGCCGCAGGCGTGGACCGACCAGACCATCAAGGTCTCCGCCACGATCCGGGCGGCATGGTCGCTCAGCCAGGAGAGCACCGTTGGCACGAAGGTACTCGTGTCATTGGCCCCAGTCTAGCACCACGCGTACCTGCTCCCGAGGGTGCTCCGCGACGCCGGCGCCCACCGTCCGCCCCGGAGGATCGCTCATTGTCCCATCGCGCGCCATGAGGCGCTGCAAGAGGATCTCCCGGGTAGGCGCCGTAGCGTGGGGATCGAAGTCGACGCGCCCACGCGGTGGCAGGGATCTTCCGGCCGCTGGAGTCGGAGCAGGCCGTGCGCAGATCGACTGTGTCGTCTGGGCAGTCGAGCCTGTCGGCTAAGTCGATTGGGCCGCCTACGTGCCTCGTTGCCATAGCTCGGAACGCGTAGGATGAGTGTCGTCATGGTCTCCCAAGCGTGTTACCGCCGCATTGAGGACGCGTATATTCACGGGACGTCACTCGCCCCCACGTGTCCGAGGGTCCGAAGGGACTTTGACGACAGGCTCAGTCGCCCAACCGTCTCTTCCCGCCGTTGCCCCGCCCGTCGCTTCTCTCGTCCTCTTCTTCAGGTTTTTTCCCCGGGGTATTGACACGGCCGGCGGGCTCTGATAAAGTGTCCGTGTGTAGGGTTGTATAAGTTTGGCCCCATCAGCCGATACATAGCTATCACCGCAGATCGCATCGTCGCTCGTTATGCACCCCAAGTCTTCCCCCTAGACTTGCGCCCAGGCTGAGTTTGAGGGCCAGCGCGCCCGACCCGACGATCACACCACATGATGTCGGGGTGCGCACGTGAGTCAGGCCTGCTTCTGCCCCGGGGCAGGCCTGACTTATTTCCCTCTCCCTTCGTCCCCTAGACCCACCGGCCACCTTCCACCACTCCCAGAGCGGTCATCGCTCACCCGCATCCCGACGGCGCCGGACCGCCCCTTTACCCAAGACGACCGCCGAAAACCGCCGAGCGGCTCTCGCCGGTTTGGCGACCAGGTCGCGCCGCCCTTTCGGCCACCGTCGGTGGCGCTGTCCGGCGAAAGCGAGCCCTGCGATAGGAGTCTCTCAAGCACGACCCGCGCCTGTTGAGGTTGGCTACAGGGGGCACTCACGGGGCGCCGGCCGGCGGGCCCGCAAGCCGCGGGCATTGCTTTGCTCCAGACACCAAAACGGGCGGGAGAAGTGTCTCCCGCCCGTCAATCGCTGCTGTTGGCGCTTCAGCGGTCCGGCTCACCAGCGCTACGACTACCGGCCCCGGCGCTGCCCGCCACCGCCACCGCCGCCGCCACTGCCTCCGCGACCACCACCACCACCACCACCGGGACCCCATACAAAGGCTTCTCAGCCTGCCAGAACGACCGCCAGAGCGCGAACGCCTCGTCCAGA
>CAYRFY010000282.1:0-6252 GCA_964423635.1 uncultured Armatimonadia bacterium
TATACATATTTATTTTACCTTTTATTTACTAGCTTTACTAGTTTCCTGTCCAAAGAAAGTGCTCACGGGCTCTCAGTGCGTGGTATAGTAATATTGCAAGTAATCGGCGCCCCGGAACCGGGGCCAGCCTATGTCGGGAGGTGCGAGACTTGAAGAAGGGCTTCACGCTCATCGAGTTGCTGGTGGTGATCGCGATCATTGCCATCTTGGCGGCCATTCTGTTCCCTGTGTTCGCCCGAGCACGGGAGAAAGCTCGTCAGGCAAGCTGCTCGTCCAACATGAAACAGCTCGGCCTGGCCATGCTGATGTATGCGCAGGACTACGACGGCCGTCTCCGGGCAAGCTACAACGCGCCCGGCCCATTGGTTACACCTCGCCAGGGCGAGGGTAACTGGCAGGCCCTGAGCTACTACTACCCCTACATCAACAACACGCAGATCTACGTCTGTCCCAGCGTTGGCAGTCAAATGTCCTACGGGCAGGTGGTGTGGAACTCCACGTCCGGCGCGATGGCCAATGACGGCGCCACGAACATCGACCGGATCGGGGACGCCGCCCCCAACGGCGTGGCGGGCACGATCATCATCGCGGAAGCGTCCAATGTGTGGCTCTGGGACTGGGGAGAGGAAGCCGGCAACCAGAGCCTGTTTCCCCGCCTGCGCCAGGCCCACAACGAGGGGCTCAACTGCACCTATCTTGATGGGCATGTGAAATGGCAGAAGTACAGCGGGCTCACCACGGTGGACTTCGGCGGCGCCAAGCCGGGGTTCAGCGCTCCGTAAGGTATCAAAGTGTGATCCGGGCCGGCAGGCATACCTCTTGCCCTGGCTCAGTGCGCCGTGGGTGATCCCTACGATCACCGGAAGTTGCCGACAAAGCCGGAGCAGACCTCCACGGGTCTGGCTCCGGCTTTGTCCTGTGGTCGGGCTTGTGACGTCCCGCGGTGGGAGGTGTCCCTTCGCGGCGCGGAGAAGAATACCCTGTTCGTAGATACCTGACCGCAAAGAGGCGATTGGTTGCCCCAGGCTCGCCCCACCCTCTCATCCCCCTCGCAGGACGTTGGCATGCTGCGTGTCGAGTTTCTCGGGCGCATGGGCTATACAGAAGCCTTGACGCTGCAGACTGCGCGCGTTCAGGAACGCCGTCTGGGCACCGGGGGCGACTGTCTGCTGCTCACCGAGCACGATCCGGTGGTGACCGTCGGCCGCGCCACGGAGGCTTCCGAGGCTCCGGACGAGGAAGCCCTGCGGGCGGCCGGCATTACCCTGCACGAGGCCAGCCGCGGGGGCAAGGTGACCTACCACGGCCCCGGGCAGCTCGTGGGGTACCCGATTGTCGATCTGCGCCCGCGGGGCAAGGACCTTCACCGCTTCGTGGAGTGTCTGCAGACGGCGCTCATCCGGGCCCTGCGGGAGATGGGGGTGGCGGCCACCTCTTGCGAGGGTCTCCGGGGTGTCTGGGTTGACGGACGCAAGATCGCCTCGATCGGAGTGGCGGTGCGTGGCTGGGTGACCTACCACGGCTTCGCACTGAACGTGTGCGGAGAGCTGTCGGCCTTCGACCTCATCTGCCCCTGCGGCATCACTGGGGTCCGGATGACGTCGATCGCCGAGGAACTCCCGTCTCCCCCGGCATGGAACCAGGTACAGGGGATGGTTGTCGAAGCACTTGTGGCGGAGTTTGGCTACCGGGCCTGGGCGGCCCCTTCGTAGGTTTCTCGTCCGGGCGGCAGCGTGGCTATACCCAGGCAAGCAGGAGGGATGTGTCCGGCATGGCTCAGCAAGAGGGCGCGATCGGGCAGGCCGTGGTGGCGCCGGTTCGCCCGTCCATCGTCCC
Source organism: uncultured Armatimonadia bacterium (assembly GCA_964423635.1). Lineage (GTDB taxonomy): Bacteria > Armatimonadota > Zipacnadia > Zipacnadales > JABUFB01 > CAYRFY01. Next base: position 1,837 of record CAYRFY010000282.1, read on the forward strand.
CGCTGCCGTGGGGATGCACATCGGGCTGGCAGTCGTCTGTGGCTCGGCGGTGTACACCGGCTGGCAGCGTGCCATCGTCACGTTGCCGCAGTGGGGTGTCATGCTGCTGGTGGCGGCGGCGCTACTTGTGGCAGCGGCGTGGCGCAGGCCCGGCATCGCGAAGCAAGTCTGGGTGCGCGGTTGCCTGGCCCTGGCCGGACTGCTGCTCCTCTTCCTTTGCTATGACCCGCAATTGGACGCCATCGGCCCCCTGTCTGAGCTGCTGCCCGCGCCCCTGCTCTTCGCCTACCCCAGCATCGCGCTTCCCGCCATCCTGCTGACCTTCATCTGCTGGATCGCGTACAGACGCGGCGGCGGCGAGCCCGGGGAAATCGTGCCGTTTCGAGCTGCGGCCTGGTGGGCGATGGGCCTGGTAACGGCTCTGGCTCTGTTTGCCTACGCCGTCCTGCATGGCCCCCACTCGCTGGCCCTCGAGTCCACACTTCGGCCGATCCTCGCCGCCACACAGGGCGGGCTGTTGGTGGTTGTCCTCAGCGGCATCGGCGGGGGACCGGCGGTGCGACGCGCCCCCCATGTGTATCTGGCGGCGGCGTTGATCCTGGCGTTCGTTCGGAACATGGCGTTCCCCGTCGGCTAGAGGCGGGCAGACACCGGGACCCGTAGCCCCGGAAAGAGCGATCATCTCCATGCCCCGTAACCAAGCGGAAAGCAGCGCCAGCACTCGGCCGGGCCTGATCGAGGTCCTGGTTCTCATCACCATTGCCACCGCCTGCTCGCAAATCGGCTATGTCGGGCATCCTCGCTATGGCCCCTTCATCGCGGTTGCCGACGTCCTGTGCGCCCTGGTCTTCGTGGCCTGGGCGGGCCGCGAGCTGCTACTGAGACGCCGGGCCCTGCGGACCCTGCCCTGGCCCCCGGCGGCGCTCTTCGCCTGGCTGGCGGTGGGCGCCCTGTCTCTGGGCAAGTCGGTGCTCGACCCCGCAGGGGGGCTGGCATTGGGCGCGGTCAAGGCCGGCGTCATCGAGCTCGCCCAGATCGGCCTGTACTTCCTGGCCGCGTACATGCTGTTCCAGGAGGCGTTTGACACGCCCGAGAAGCGCAGGCGCTGCATGATGGTGCTCTACGCGGCCGTGTCGGTGGCCGTGATCTGGGGACTGATGGACTACGTGATGCAGCCCGACGCCATGGAGGTGAAGGCAGGTTTCGGGAACCGCAACGTATACAGCGCGTTCCTTGTAATGGTGCTTCCGCTTCTGGTAGGGTTTGGCATACACGAAGGTGATGTGCGTCTGCGTGCGTGGGGTCTGGGGCTATGCGGAGTCGGAATCGTCACCATGCTCGGACCGCCTCACGTATGGCTCTTGCTCTTGGTATTGTGCGCCATGATCTGGGTCCGTGGCGGAGCATCGCGCAGGGTGCTGGTTCCCGCGCTGGTCGCCTTCACACTGGTGGTGTCCTTCGCCCTACCGAGGAACCGCGACGCCAATGTGGTCGAGCTAGTCGACCTGTACGAGCGCGGGGACCTGTACAAGCTGGAGGAGTCCGCGGGCGAGCTGCCCCCCGAGGATCTGCTAATCGTCAAGAAGCGTTGGCTGGAGTGGCAGCCTGCGCTGCTGATGATCACAGAAAACCTCCCGCTGGGTGTGGGAGCCGGCAGCTTCCAGCGTTCCATCGGAGAGGCGCGCTACTATTCGGACGTGCCGAATGTCAAGAAGAGCGAGCCGGACACGAACAACCTGTACCTGGTGATGGGCGCCTCCATGGGCCTGGCGGGTCTCGTCTGTCTATTGGCTCTGCTGGGGTTCTTCTGGAGGACCGTCTCCGGCCGGCCCCAGGGCTCTGAGTGGGAGCCCGGGCTGTGGGCCGGTCTCTATGGCTCGATGATGGGACTCATGGCGGCAAACATCTTCAGCAGTTTGTTCGTCAGAGGATGCAGTCTGGTCTGGGTTCTCGTCTTTGCCCTTATCGCGGTAAGCGCCAGGGGAGCGGGCGGCGAGGATTCTCACAACACGCCGATGAGGTGAGCGCAGATGAAGTTGCACCTGACAGTCGCGACGGTCGCTGTGGTCTTTGTGGTATCTCTGACGGCGGCCTTCGCAGCGGACGTCAAGATCGTGGTGGAGAATGAGACCTCCAAGGCCGTCACCGCGTCCATGAAGGTCTCGGCCGATAGCACCGCCTCGAATGGTAAGTGCATCGAGATCCCGCTGCGGCGCCCGCATGCGACCTCCGAGACCGGCCCTGCCGACAAGGGCAACGCGATCTACAAGATCAATGTGCCGAAGACGGCCACCTACCAGTTCTGGGGTCGCTGCTGGTGGTACGACGCCTGCGGGAACTCCTTCTTCGTGCTGGTTGACAGCAACACGGTCAACGCCAAGACCCCCTACATCACCGATCAGACCTTCAAGAAATGGCACTGGGTGGCCGGCCCCAGCGTGAAGCTGACCAAGGGCGTCCACACCATCCGCATCCAGAATCGCGAGGACGGGGCCAAGATGGATCAGTTCCTCCTGCACACACGGCCTAAGAGCCGCTATCAGCCCTCGCGACCTGAGAAGCAGACGTCCCAGTACATCGTCAAGTAGCGGTCTGCGAGCCCGCGGGGGATGCAACGGAACGGAGCCACCGAGCGTATCGTTAGGCGCGGCCGGGGATTTCGGTTGCCCCGGCCGCGGTGGCGTTTTACCCTCGCGGCCGCCGTGGCGCGCTGTGGCCCGGTTCCGGCGGACGCCCGCGCATGCGCGAAGACACTCGTGGCCCCAAGTGCCCCTCCTGCGGGGCCCCCGGGACCATGTCACCGGCCTCTGTAGCCCAACCGGGTTCGGAGGCCTGTTGGCGCCAGGACACTTGCCGTCCCTGCCCTAACCGGCCGGCGGCGGTCTTCTCTCTCCCGATAGGATGTGAGACTGTGACACAACCGCGGACCGTGTGGGCCCCGATGGTCATCATGCTCTTTGGCGCATCCATGGCGTGGGCTCAGTCCCCTAGTCTCACGATGCTGGAGGATCCCGCCGAGGGTGCTTTCGCGGTCTCCGGGAGCTTCAAGGTGACCGACCCGGCCGCGCTGGACTTCCGCCTGGTATTCGGGGGTAACGGGGAGGCCGGGTCGGCGCACTATGAGATACGCGTCACCGGTGGCGGCGTGGCCCTCCTTACCGTAGAGGGCGAGAAGGCGACGCCCTTCGGCGACACGGTGGAAATACCGGAGGCACAGGTGGAACAGGAGGTCACCTTCTCCCTGTTTCGTGATGACTGGCGTATCGCTTTCGTCTGGTGCGGCCGGGTCGTGGCCAAAGGGTACGATCAAGCCCTCACGGGTCCTGCGGTGGGCTATGCTCTGGCCGGGGGGGAGTCAGCGGACGTCTGGCTCCAACTGGTGGGCGAGGTGGACTCAGGCGACACCTTTGAGCGTGAGGAAGGCGCCCAGGACGAGTGGGAGCAGCTTGCCGGAAAGTGGGAGCTGATCTCGCTGCGTGAAGACAGCCAGGCCAGCCAGATGCGGGCCAACCTGAGCACCAACCCCTTCAGCTACTACGGCACGGCCGAAGACAGGGCCCTGGCGGCGATGGGGTCCTGGTTCTGGCGCAACTGCAGCTATTCGGTGGCCTTTCGGGCCCGAGACCAGGCACCCGCCGCCGGCCTGGCCTTCTACGTGCAGGATAAGGACAACTATCTGCTCTTGCGCTGGCAAAACAGACTGGTGGAGCAGGTGGGCGGCCCCCGTCTGCAGCTCATCGCCGTTCTCGAGGGGAATCATACCGTCCTGGCCGAGAGCCCCGGGGGCTTCTTCCCCCATCAGTGGTATGCGCTGCAGGTCGATATCTGCGACGATTATCTTCGCGCCTACGTGGACGGCGAGCCGCGTCTCGAAGCCGACTGCGACCTCTTGGGCCACGGCCAAGTGGGGATGTACGCCGAGGGTCAGGCCGGTGTCTGGTTTGATGACGTGAGGGTGCTCGGCGTCGATAGCTTCGTGGAAAGCTTCGCCCACGACACACCGGGCAAGTGGCGCCGTGAGGGCGGCAAGTGGCAGATCGGGGACGGGACAGCCGTGCCGCTGGACGCGCACGCCTCGCTGATCGTCACCGGCAATCCGAAGTGGCAGGAGTACAGGGCCTCCACCCACATTCGGGCGCACAGCGGTGGGTTGGGCATCGCCGTGGGCTACCGAGGCCCGCGAGACCTGGTGCTCTTCAGGTGGGCCGACAGCGGCTGTGCCATCCCCTATGCCGGGAAGGCCCAGCTTGTAAGGGTTACGCAGGACGGTGAGACAGTGCTGGCCGAGGCCCCGTTGCCCGCCGAGCCCCCTCTCGAGCTAGACGCCTCGGTGGTTGCCGAGCCCACGTACGTTGCGGGCTACCTGGGCGAGTTGCGGCTGGTACGCAATGAGTACGTCGGGGGCTTTCGGGGCTC
>CAYRFY010000282.1:6262-9768 GCA_964423635.1 uncultured Armatimonadia bacterium
TGCTTGACCGGCCGCTGTCGGGTGCCGTCGGTCTCTACGCCCAGGATCCGCGTGAGGCGGCTTTCGAGAGCCTCCAACTCCTGCCTCTACCTCCGCGCCATGCGGCGCGGGTGCCCAAGGAGTTCACAGATACCAAGGAGCATTTCGAGATGGCCGACTGGGCGAGCACCCGTCACCCCTGGGTCACGCCCCCCGAAGAGGCCGACCCGCAGGTCTGGTGGACCAAGGGCGATTACTACGGCGCCCTAGAAGTGCAGTTCCGGTTGAGCAAGATCGGTGAAGCGGAGGGGACGATGACCGTTCACCTCGGCGCGGAGCAGGACCGGCCCGATGTGGGACCCGTTCTGGCCGTTACGGCCCAAAAGGGCTCCAGGGCACTGGGAATCGCCCTGAGTTGTGAGGGCGTCGACTTGGGCACCGCCGAGGTCGAAACCGAGGGGGAGGCGTGCGCGGTGGCTGTGGAGCGCCGCGGCGAGCGCCTCGTGATCCTGGTGGACGGCAAGACCGCACTCACCGCCATGTGGCAGGGGCCCACGCCCCGGGAAGCTCCGGCGCCGCAGGAAGCTCCGGCGGGATAGCGCTCACGGCGGGGGCATCTGAGCCTGTCGGTAGAGTCCCTTCGCGCCCTCGGGTAGGAGCGGGCGGGTGACGTCCCGCGGGTAAACGCGTCCTCAATGCGGCGAGAACACGTCTGCAAGATCATGACGACACTCTTCCTACGCGTTCCGAGCTATGGCAACGAGGCACGTAGGCGGCCCAATTGACTTAGCCGACAGGCTCATCTATACCCGCACCCGACGCGGTGCAAGACAGCATGCAGGCCGGCGCGCCGCACACCCGCAGTAAGCAGGGGGAGCCTTCATATGCAGACCGATCTCAGGCCGGGCCTGATGGCAGCGATCGTCGTGCTGTGTGCGTGCACGACCTGCGCCTGGGCCGCCTCAGTGAGTCAGGCGATCGACCACTTCAAGGCCGCCAGGTTCTCCGAGGCCATTGCCACGCTGGAGGAGGTCATCGCCCAGACGCCTGACGATCTGGGGGCCAGGTACTGGCTGGGGCGCGCCCAGCTAGAGAGCGGCGATGCCGCCGCGGCCGAGACCGCGTTCCTGGCCATCCTGCAGGCCAAGCCGCAGTCGACCGACACACGCTACTGGCTGGCGATCCTGTACGAGAGGCAGGGCCGCATCGCTCAGGCCCGGGCCGAGGTCGCCCAGATTCTCGCACAACGCCCGGACCATGAGCCGTCGCTCGAGCTCCAGGACCGTCTGAAAGCCGCTCGCGAGGACACCACCGCAGTCTACTATCCATCCGAGGCTTCTTCCCATCCGTATGGGCGCCGTCTGGCCGTTGACTGGGGCGGCCTTCCCGGCGATGTGGGAGAGATCGAGCTTCTGTCCAACAACCTGTACGACTATTCCTTCAGCAACGCCCCCACAGACTGGCTGGCTCGCAGCGGGCTCTGGGCCATCACCAACCGCTGGACCTGCAGCCCCCAGTGGTCCTGGCAGGGAGGCCAGGCGGAGGAGGGTATCGCGGCGCTGTGGAACAAGCGCGAGTTCGCCGGAGACGTCATCGTCGAGGCCTATCTCGCCTTCAAGATGGGGCTGGGCGCGATCTCCAGCTACAAGAACCCCAACGACCTGAACATCACCATTCACGGTGACGGCGCCAACCCGTCCAGCGGCTACTCTTTCATGGTCGGTGCGGAGCACAATACCGCGAGCCGCATCATGAAGGGCACTCGGGTTCTGGCGGCCAGCTCCGATGCCCAGGCGCTCCTGCCGGTCTTTGAGGACGGCTTCCCCTCCACCTACGAGTTCCACCGGCGCTGGTGGCGGGTTCGGGCCCGGCTGGCCGGTACCCGGCTTCAGTTGTACCTCGACGACAAACTCGTCGTTGAAGCCGAGGACCCGGAGCCGCTACAGAGCGGACATGTGGGCCTGTGGATCAAGGACAACGGCCTGATCGTATCGCGCCTGAAGGTCTACTACGCAAGCGAGAACACCACTCGCCGGTCGGTGCCCGGCGAGGACGCGATCCTCCCGCCGAGGCCCAGGGCGCGCGACCGCGCCTTCACGATGGCCTCAACCTCCCACCCCTCGGTTCAGAACGATTTCGAGGCCGACCTGGGCACCTTCGCCCCGACCTCGGAGATCGACCCGGTGGCCCTCCGCCTTACCGAAGGCGGCCCTTCCGGCGCCGGCTATTGCCTGGCCATCACCAACACGGTGCCGGGGGGGACCTTCGGCACGCGCGTTGTGCCCGACAAGCTGGACCTCACCTCGCTGCCGCAGCTCAGTTTCGACTACAAGCTCCCTGCGGACGGCACGGCGAAAACCAGTCTCTATCTCACCATAGACGGCGAGCTATGCGAGATCGTGTTCAGCGGCCCGCCCCAAGGAACTCCGCGGGCCAAGCGACTGGGCGCGATTGCGGACGTCATCGCCGATGGCCAGTGGCATCACGCGCGTTTCGACCTGCTCAACGCGGCTCGCGTGCGCTTCGGCCCGTCGGCCCCGCTGAAAGCGGCCAACCTGTGGTTGGGGAACCTGTGCGATAGCGACTATCTGCTGGCGGGGTTTGGTGGGAACCAGTTGGGCACCACGCTGTACCTGGACAACTTCGCCCTCAGCCGGCCCGGCGGGCCACAGGTGAAGCTCGCCTTCACCCCCAATGATGATGTCGATGTGCAGGGGTACGCCGTCTGTGTGGACACCGACCCTCTCACGGAGGCGCCCGAGGAACTCACCACCGAGGACAACGCGGCCATCCTCGAAGGCCCCGCGGGCGGCAATGTGCTGTATGCCCACGTGCGGGCCAAGACCGCCGAGGAGCGATGGTCCGCCACCCAGCACCACCGGTTCGTGGTCGATCAGGCGCCGCCGCAGGTCGTCGCGGTCTCCCCGGAGCCCGGAACGGCGCTCACCGACGATCCGCTCACGATTCGCATTGTGGACCCCGGCGGCGGCAGCCTCGACCTGGACACCCTGAAGCTGGCGGTGAATGACACGCCCGTGGAGCTGGACCATCAGACGGCGGATCTCGATGTGGGCTCCGGTACGCTCAGCGTGGACCTTCGGGAGGCCCTGCCGGCCCCGGAGGACGGCGCGGAGGTGGAGGTCGCCCTGGCGGCCCTTAGCGATCGGGCCGGCAACGCCATGTCCGAGGGACTCAAGTGGCGCTACCATCTGGACTTCGCCGGCGACAAGACACCGCCTCCTGCTCCGACCTTGCAGCTCGCCTCAGACGGCTATCTCTGCGCCGAGGACTTCGAGACCAGCATCGGCGACCTCAGCCCCTATCAGGGCTCCAACGGCGCCGAGCTGTCGCTGGATGACAGCACCGCCGCATCGGGACGCAGAAGCCTGAGGGTCTACAATCGCGCCGCCAATAGCAGTTTCGGCGTTCAGATCCGTAAGGAACCCTTCGACGCGGGCAAGCACCGGATCGTCAGCTTCGACTACAAGATCCCCTCGCGTCTCCGGGTCGACTTCGTGGTCTACGTC
>CAYRFY010000283.1:0-9733 GCA_964423635.1 uncultured Armatimonadia bacterium
GTGGGAGGACGGCCCACTGGACGAGCGACGGCGCTCCGCGGGCCGGCGGGTTCAGGCACCGTCGCCCCCGGCCAAACAAATCCAGTGAGGCACCACTCATGAGCATGACATCAGGCTTGATGGTCACCAGACCGCTGGAGCAATGGGACGGCAAGGCCCTCAGCCTCTTCGACTACCTGAAGCTGGTGAAGGGATGGGGCACCGAGACGCTGGATATCTTCGAGCCCTTCTTCGAAGTCTGCCCGCCCGCGGAGCTGCGCACCGCCCTGGCCGATCACGGCCTGCGCTGCGCCTGCTGCTACGCCGCGGCCGACCTCGTCGCCACCGGGGCGGAGGCCGAGGCCAGGGGCGATGACGCCATCAAGCTCGGCATCGAGAACGCCGCCGCCGTGGGAGCGCCGCTGCTTTTCACCTATGGTAGCCAGCACAGTCACGCCGGGGAGGAGAACTTCCGGCGCTACATCGGGCGCCTCGGCGATCTGCTCCCGCTGTTCCAGGACACCGGCATCACTTTCGTCGTCGAGAACGCCGGCTCTCTGATGCACAAGCCCCAGGACATGCACCGCATGATGGAGGTGCTGGCCCTCGGCGGCTTGAGATTGTGCCAGGATACCGGCAACTTCTACCTGTGGGAGCAAGACGAGGTTGCCGCCGTGCCGCTGCTCGCCGACTGGACGGTGCACTTCCATGTGAAGGACTACGTGGATCGGCACTGGAAGGCGCCGCTGAGCCCCGGGGCCACGGACGTGAACCTCGGCGAGGGCGCGGTGCGTCACTCGCCCGTCCTCGAGGCTCTGCGGCAAGCCGACTACGAGGGCGTGCTGGCACTGGAGCCCCACAACGCCCAGGCCATCGCGCCCGGGCTGGAGACGCTGAACGGGTGGATCGCGGGGACCTAGCGCACCCAACGGCCTCAAGGGCAACGAAGCAGCGACGGCGCCTTTGTCCCACCCCGCTTCGCCTTGGGTTTGCCCGGATTCCACGGGGGCCGGAGACGAAGTCAGGGGCCGCGGTCTTTTTTCGCACGCTGCCGAAGCAATGACACGGAGGTGACCCGATGGCCCAGTTCACACGACTGGAGACGCTTGAAGCGATACTGCAGGACGGCCTGGTGCCGGTCTTCTACAACAAGGATATCGAGACCACGGTCAAGATCGCCGAGGCCTGCGCGGCCGGCGGCTGCCGCTGTCTGGAGTTCACAAACCGCGGTGATTTTGCCTACGAGGTGTTCTGCCAACTGGTCAAGCACTGCCGCGAGCATCTGCCCAACGTCATCTGCGGCGTAGGCTCTGTCGTCGACCCGGGCACGGCGGCGCTGTACATGGCCAATGGCGCCAACTTCGTGGTCGGCCCGATCCTCAATCCCGAAGTGGCCAGGGTCTGCAATCGCCGCAAGGTGCCCTACTCCCCCGGTTGTGGCAGTGCCAGCGAGATATCCCAGGCCGAGGAGCTGGGTGTGGAGATCGTCAAGGTCTTTCCCGGTGGCGAGGTGGGAGGGCCCGCCTTCGTCAAGGCCGTGCTGGGTCCCACGCCCTGGACGCGGATCATGCCCACCGGCGGCGTGGACGCCACCGAGGAGAGCGTAACCGCGTGGATCAAGGCGGGCGCCGGTGCCCTGGGCATTGGCAGCAAGCTGGTCACCAAGGACCTTGTGGCGGCCGGAGACTTCGACGGCATCACCCGCAAGGTGCAGCAGGTGCTGTGGTGGATCAAGAAGGCCCGCGGAGTACCCCTGTTCCTGGGCATCGAGCATCCCGGTCTGTATCCGGATGAGCCCGACGGCGGCCAGGTGATGGCCGACTGGTATGCCGACACCTTCGGCTTCTCCGCCAGGGTGGGCAATAGCTCCATCTTCGTCTCCGGCGCCGGGCCGGGGCGCTTGGAGATCATGAAACAGCCTTCGCAGCCCAAGGCCCATGTGGCCGTGCGCGTCTCCAACTATGAGGAGGCCCGGGCGGCGCTGGTGGCCAAGGGCCTGCAGTTCGAGGAGGAGAGCGAGAAGGCCGGAGTGAAGGCGGGCTATCTCACCACTGCGGACCCCGCGGGGCACCGCGTGCATCTTCTCTATAACCCGAACCTATAGAGGTCCGGCCGAAGAGCCGGGCCTACGCTGAAGGTGTCATCCTGAGCGCTGATCTCGCGCAGCGAGATAGCGAAGGATCTCGCCATATCCCGGGAGATTCCTCGAGCTGCTCTTGCCGGGAGCGGACGCTCTGAGGATAGCAGTCCCATGCGGGTGTAGACTGCTCGGCCGCGCTTCCAGCACGGGCGGGGGGAGAGAGGCCTCCGGGCGCTGCCCGGAGTCGAGAGGCAAATCACGGGGCCGAAGGCCGCGGCCGAATGGCCGCGACTTCGACCCCGTTTGCTCTTTGAGCCGGATGATCCGCGGCCCGGTCCGACACAGCTCCGCTACGAGCTGCCGCCGGAGGCTGCCTCATCCTTGCTGTCGGCACAGGCCACGGCGGGCACGGGCGCCGGCTCCGGGGCCGATCCCACTACGCACCGGGCCACATCGCGATCGCGGATAAAGCGTGCCACCAGGCCGGAGCAGATGATGAGCAGCCCCCCCATCACGGCAAAGGGCCAGCGGAACCCCAGGGCCGAGCTCAACGCCGCACCCGCCAGCGGCCCCAGCGCCATCCCCAGAGACGATGCCGACTGGCAGATGCCGTAGGCGCGGCCGTAGATCTCCTGCGGAACCGTGGTTCCGATGATCGCGTTCATCGCCGGAGACGTCCCACCTCCGGCCAGACCGGTACCCACGCGGAGAGTGAAGAGTTGGCCCACGTTCTGGGCCAGACTGTGCAGGCCCGCGAACAGGCCGGAGCACAGGGTGGTGGTCATCAGCACACGGCGATGGCCCAACCGATCGCTCAATCTCCCCATGAGCAGAGCCCCGACGCCCGCTGCAAGGCCGGTGACCCCCAGCAGAAGACCCGTGACGCTGGCGGGCTTGTACCCTACGGCGACCTTCTCCACGAAGAGCGGGAAGATCGGCGACACGAACGTGGTGGAGAAGCTGATGAAGAAGAAGACGCTGAGGATGGCCACCAGGCCCGAGGCCCCGAAGGCCTTGCGCAGGCCCCGCCTGGTGGCGGTGCCCGCCGGCTGGCGCTGGAAGTGTTCTTTGACTCCGAACAGGACGATCAGACCGCCTACCACGAGCAACAGACCCGAGAAGTGGAAGGGCAGGCGATAGCCGTAGTGGTCGGCGATCATGCCCCCGACCCAGGGCCCCAGACAGCTACCGGACACGATGGCCGTCTGCATCAAGCCGAGGCTGAAGGCCAGGTGCTTGCGGGGCGTGATACTGGAGACCAGAGTGGTCGAGGCCACCACGGTCCCGGTGAAACAGCCCTGCAGGGCGCGCATGAGCACGAGCTGGTACACGTTGGTGACAAAGCCCATGGTGAACAGAATCACCGCGCCCCCGAACATGGCGCGTTCCACCATGATCTTGCGGCCGTACCGGTCGGACAGGCTACCCCAGATGGGAGAGAAGATGGTGAGCATCAGCCCGGCGGCGGTGAGTGCCACGCCGGTCCACCAGGAGACCTGGGCGTCGCCCCGGACCCCCAGGTCCTCGCGGATGAAGAACGGCATGAAGGGCATACACAGCGAGAAGGCCATGATGCTGAACAACTGGGCGACCCAGCAGGCGTATAGTGTTGCCTTCCAGCCGGGCCGCCCGTCGGGAAGCTCTGCGGGCGTCTCCGTCGCGGGCAGTGACACGTCGATCCATCCCTTTTGGGCCTGTCCGGCGCGTTGCGGCGACGATCTGCCGGACATGACTCCGCGGCACAGGGCACGGCTCCGTGCGCGATGGCGGCAGATGCCCGGCATGACGCAGTCGGGCCGGCCTCTCCGCGGGCACCATATGAGTCTACCTCCCCCGCCCTGCCGAGTCCAGCCCCGGGCCGGCGCGAGGCTCGCCCGCACGGTTCAAAAGGCGTCCAGGTGGCTCGATATGGAGATACAGGTGCCACTCGCGCCCCAAAGACGGTGGCGCGAGTGGCGAAGTGGAGAGATCGTGGCCGTGCGGGTCCGCCGGCGCTAGGCGCGAAGCTCTAGCGGCCGCCCGCCTATCCCTGGCTGAGGGGCTGCCAGAGCGGTTCGTCCTCCGGCTTGGCCTGTACGACCTGCACGGAGATCTTGCCGTTGCGTATGCCGGGACGCACCATGAACTTCTCGTGCTGCGCGATGCGGAAGGACAGCGCGTCCTCGCGCGAGATGCCCAGGTCGATGACATCTCCGGGCTTGAGGGCCTGCAGGTCACGGACGGTGGTCTTCCAGGTGGCCAGGCGCACGCTGGCCGTGACCGGGGCGGTGCGCACCCGAGCCGTGCTCACGGCGCCGGACAGCGCCCGGCCCTTCCTCGACCTCGGGTCGGGCAGACGGGCCAGGCGAATGGGGATGTAGACATCGAAGCGCCCGCTGAGCCGGCCGCCGGACAGCTCGAAGGTCAGGCGGACCCACTCGCTGGGCTCCGGGCCCGTCTGTCCGGGCACGGCCTTCACGCAGCGCCAGGGGGCCGGGGAGGCAATCTTCAGCGGCCACACCGCCGCCCACACGTTATACATCTCCTCGCACACGTGGGACAGCAGAGCGCTCTCAAGCTTCGTCACCGCGCTGGTACTCGGGCGCTCCACGGGGTCCGCGGAGCCGACCATCATGTCCACCAGGGCGCAGGCCAGGTCCCAGTCCAGGTTCCAGATGGGGGCGTGGGCCTCGTCCATGCCCTCGGGGACGACCCACAAGGAAGGGGCGGTCCTGTCGTCGCAGGCCGGGAACTCCACTTGCCCCGCGAACCACAGATGGGCGTTGAACCGCTGCCCGATGTACTCGGTCAGCAGCGGCCCCAGGGCCTTGGCGAAGCGGCCGCTGGCGACACGCAGGCCTTTGACCTCCCAGGGGCGCAGGCCCGGGGGCTTGGTGAGATCGTACGGGGCCACGGACACCCTGGAGAAGGTCGGCCCGAAACCCGCGCGCGGTGTCTCCCGCCGCAGGCTGCCGCCGCGCTGCCTGGTGTCTCGCCGCCCGGCCGTGAAATCATACGCCGGCATGGGCATCAACCTACCATGTCCGCGACAGGGATGAGCACGCCCCTGGATACCGCGTCGGAGACCGGCCGCACCGCCGGAGCCACGGGAAGCGGGATCGCAGGTGTATCGAATTGCACAGGATCATCGGCAACGGGCGAGGCGCCATGCCAGGCCACCAATTCCAGCTCGCGGATGACATCCTCGGCCAGCTCGGGATTCTTCACTCTCAGGGCGGCCAGGGACTCGCGCAGGACGTCCTCGCCGGCGACGGAGAGCGCTCGCACGACGGTCTGCACCCCACTGCGTCTGCGCCCCGCCTCGGCCTGCAGCGACGACACCTGCTGAAGCAGCGCCTTGCTTAAGCAGGACACCACACCCGGACAGGGCCGCCCGAGGTCGGCGATGGCCAGTGCCACCTCGTGCCGCGTCGCCGCGGGAAGCGAGCTCAGCAGGGCCTGGGAGGCATCGGAGGGAGCCAGGGTCGCGACCAGGGCGATGATGGCGGGATTCTCGCCGCCCAGGGCGCGAGCAAGCACTGCACCGTCGACACCGTCAAGGAAGGCGAAGGGGTTCGGCGGGTCCGGGGGCTGGGAGACGGAGGGCTGCTGGATCACTGCACGGTCGCCGCGCCCGCGCGTTGCGGGGGTCGACCGCTCCTCGGGGGCAGGTTGCGAGTCGGCCTCACGGACGGAGGCGGTGAAGGACGCCAGGAGCCGGCGGCGCTCTTCGGACGACAGATGCGCCCCCTGCTCGGCGACCTTGCTCAAGGCGCGACGCTCTTCGGGTCCCAGAGAACCGCTGAGGCGGCTGAGGGCGTCCGGACCCAGAGCGGAGATGATGGCCGCGGCCCTGCTGGCGGTGGTCTTGCGGTCTGCTGTTGCGGGATTCATGCCGGTAGACACCCATTGCTGGCAATGCAGCGAGTGCCTCCGGGGCCTCGCTGTGTCTACCCGGCAAACTGCAATTGCGGTGCCATGATCGCCGGCGCCTTCTTGACCGTCTCCACAGCGCGCAGCAACAGATCCACCGAGAACGGCTTGGGAAGGAATCCGGAAGCGCCGGAGCGCAGGGCGGCCAGGCGGGCACCGTCATCCAGTAGCCCGGTGACCACAACCACCCGGGCGTCCGCATCCCGCCGGCGGATGCCCTGCATGGCGCTGATTCCATCAACATCGGGGAGCACGAGGTCCATCAGCACCACGTCGGGCTGCACCTCGTCATAGAGCTCCAGAGCCGAGGAACCGTCGGCGGCGGTGTGCACCTGGTAGCCCTCGGCCTCCAGGACGTCGGTCATCGTCAGTTGCATATACCAAGAATCATCGACTACCAGCGCCGTCGGACGCGTCTGCCCACTGCTCTGAGCCATAACTCAGTCACCTGCCAGTTGCCGGCGTGACCGCTCTTGTGAGTCTTTGTATCGGCAGTCGGGGCCCGCCGTTGAGGTCGATACAGCCCCTTTTGCCAGCAAGTGGCGTGCCGTCGGCAAACCTGAAGCAAAAAACATGTAAAGCACCCCCCCTTTGGTGCCGATATGCCTGTTGTAGCTCGGTGTCACCTGACACTCCGTGAACAGCCACGCGGCACGATGGCGTCCCTCGCACCCTCACCGCAGGACCCATCGCCAGACAGGCCCGACCCCCTGACGCACACACCGCACTCTCTCTTCGACCTGGGGGACCTCTGAACACAGCAGCGTCCGCGCCGCGCATGGGTTCCATGCACAGCGCGGGAGGCATTTGACCGCTGCCCCACGGAGAGAAAGCATGCTCGAACTTAGGCATGACGTAAAGGTCTCTACTCAGGTCAGCGTTCTACCCCAGATCGTGGCCCGAGCTTCGCTTCTAGAGCTCAATCAGGAAGAGCTGGAGCACCACGTTCGCGAGAAGGTTGATGAGAATCCCGTCCTCGAGCTGACCCGCATCCCCAGTCGTGGCTCCTCCGCGATGTCTTCACAGCCGATGGGTGCGGCTCCGGACGAGGCCCTGGCGCGCCTGCCGGCACCGACTTCGCTGCGCGACGACCTATCGTGGCAGTTGCGGCTCACGTGCGGCAGGGAACTGCTCAGCGTCGCCCAGTACATCATCGAGAACCTCGACGAGCGCGGCTACCTGGCGGTGCATCCCTTCGAGATTGCCGATGATCTAGCGGTACCCGAGCGGGTAGTGGAGGAGGCGCTGGAGGTCGTCCATGAGCTGGAGCCGCGAGGAGTGGGCGCCAGAGACCTGGCCGAGTGCCTCCTGATCCAGGTCAACGGGATGAAGTCCAGCGAGGTGCCCGAGGGCATGGTGGAGTTTCTCGAGGGCGAGTTCGCCGAGCTGGTGCGGGCCAATGACCTCAAAGGCCTCGCTTCACCCCAGACACCGGGTGCCGCCACCTATCTCGCCTTCATCCGCGATCAACTCTATCCGTATCCCCAGGACGCCTACCGCCCGCCGTATCCGACGCCGAACGACGAGTTGCCGGCGCACCCGCCAGACGTGGTGGTGGGGCGAGATGACACACGGTTCATCGTCAACGTTCCCCTCAGCGAGCGATTGGCACTGCGCGTGGACGGCGCCTACGAATCCTTGGCACGCAGCATGGATGCCGGCGCCTATCAGGGCGACTCGGCGACCATCAAACGTCTCCTGGTGCAGGCCAAGGAGCTCATCGCCAACATCACCCACCGTCACACGGTGATGTCCGAGGTGGCCGCGGCGATCATCGAGGAGCAGATGGGCTTCTTCGAGCACGGCCCCGGCGCCCTGAAGCCGTGCACCAAGAAGGAACTCGCCCAGAAGCTGGAGATGCACGAATCCACGGTCTGTCGGGCCACGCGGGGCAAGTCGATGATGTTGCCGGACGGCGAGGTCGTGCCCTTCGACGTGTTCTTCGAGGATGCCCTGCCGATCAAGGTGGCCCTGGCGGGGATCATCTCCCGAGAGCCCACCGACAAACCGCTCACCGACTGCGAGCTGGCCGACGAACTGGAGAAGGTGGGCTACCCGGTGGCCCGGCGCACGGTGAGTAAGTACCGTGCCTCGCTGGGGATACCCACGGCTTCCAGGCGGCGCAGCTAGCCCGCCACAGGCAATCCCCCACAACTCCTGTCGACGGGCCCCGAACCGGGGCGCGTCGACCTCCGACAATGCGCGCGGTCCCTACCCGGACCGCGCGCATTCGTTACACCAAATGGCACGACGACCCCACCCCTGGCATGCCAATTGCATGATACCTCACGAGGGTGCGAGACAGCCATTCCCGCACGGTCAGACACAAGCACGAAGCGTCGGTGAGGTGGTGGCTTCACCACCTCTGAAGCAAAGTCTTCCTACCGGGCTGGCACGGCCATTGCAGGTATCGGCCGTCGGCGAGCCACACCCACGACGCACCGAACCGAGGAGTGCAGCGCATGTTCCGAGAGACATCCATCGCGGCGGCGGAGAAGGCCATCTCCGGCCTGGGCACTCGGATGCAGGCCGTGGCGGCGAACATCGCCAATGCGGAAACGCCCGGGTACAGGCCGCGCGAGGTGGAGTTCGAGGCCGCCCTGCGCGAGGCCATTGACAGGGAGCACAGTTCCCGAGCGCCGAGTACATCACGCCCGATTGACAGCGCGTCCGTCCAGGTGCGAAGACAGGCGGTGGCTCCCGGCGCGGACATCACCATCCAACTGGAGACGCAGATGACGGAGCTGGCGCGCATCAACGGCCACCACGAGGCACTCACTCGTGTGCTGGGCAAGCACTTCAGGATGCTGCGCTCCGTGATCTCGGGAGGTAGCCAGTAGTGAGTATGTTCCGCACGATGAACATCAGTGCTTCGGGCCTCCAGGCCGGGCGTGTGCGCATGGAGGTCATCGCTCAGAACATTGCCAACGCAGAGACGGACCTGGAGGGGGCCACACCGTACCGGCGCAAGGAAGTCGTGATGGTGGCCCAGCCGTGGACGGGCCGCGTCGGTGCGGGCTCGCGGCGCACGGCGGTGGATGGCGGAGTTCAGGTGCTGCGCATCCAGGAGGACTCCAATCCTCCCCAGCTAGTGTACCGTCCCGGGGATCCGGCCGCCAACGCACAGGGGTACGTCCGGCTGCCCAGCGTGAACCTGCCCATGGAGATGGTGGACATGGTGGCGGCCACCCGCGCCTACGAGGCCAACGCGGCGGCCCTCAAGGCTGGACGCGATATGGGCAAGCGCACGCTGGATATCATGCGATAGGAACCGGCCTCAAACAACGGTTCATCGCGTCCAGGGATTTCAACGACCCGGCAGGTGACACGCCATGCGCATCAAGTCAGACAACCTCAACGTCTTCCAGCCGCTCCCGGTCGCTCCTGAGCGACCCGATCCGCCTGCCGCCCCGGTGGTTGCGCCGCAGGAGACCGGCAAGTCATTCATGACCCGGCTGGCCGATGCCGTGCGCGAGGTCAACACCATGCAGGGGCAGGCGGCCGAGCAGACAGAACTGCTGGCCACCGGCGAGGCCGAGAGTCTGCAAGACGTGGTGATCGCGGTGGAAAAGGCCGATCTGGCGCTCCAGTTGACCGTGCAGGTCACTCAGAAGGCCGTGGAGGCCTACAAGGAGATCAGCCGGATGCAGGTCTAGGAGCGCGGCCGAAAAGCCCGCCTTCGCCAAGAGTGTCATTCTGAGAGCGTCCGCTCCCGGAGGGAGCAGCTCGAAGAATCCCCTGGCATTGAGCGGGATTCTTCGC
>CAYRFY010000284.1:0-247 GCA_964423635.1 uncultured Armatimonadia bacterium
GTTCTCGCCCTACTTCGCCAGCGGCACCGGATGCGCCTCGGCGTCGAGTGCCATGATGAGCGGGATTTCCAGGTCTGTCAGCACCTGCCCCGTGTCCAGCACCGTGGGCTGCGGGCCCGCCTGCTCGGCCACATCCGCCACGCCGCCGAATCCCAGCTCGTCGCCGGGACTGAGGCGCTCATTACCGTCCACATCGTGGACGGCCACCAGGTAGTACGATCCGGCGACGAGAGCCATGCAAAACCGT